>NZ_JBHXJK010000085.1:0-38070 GCF_042723255.1 Amycolatopsis thailandensis | reverse complement strand
GAAGGCCACCATCCCACGACTCAGCCGAGGGAAGGAGGCCTTCACGCGCTAAACCATCAGCGCTCCGGAGCGTCCCCGCCGTTCTGCTCCGCCAGGAACCGCTCGAACTGGCTGCCCAGCTCCTCGGCGGTCGGCATGTGCTCGACCGACTCCGCGAGCAGGCTTTCCTTGCCGGACGCCTCCATGAAGGTGTCGTACTGCTGCTCCAGCGCGCGCACCACGTCGGCGACCTTCTCCGACCCGGCGACCTGGCGGGCGATCTCGGCCTCCGCCTCCTGCGAGGCCTCCCGCAGATCGCCGTCCGGCAGGTTCAGCCCGGTCGCCTCGGCGATGGCCCCGAGCAGATTCAGCGCGGCGCTCGGGTACGTCGAGTCCGCCAGGTAGGACGGCACGTGCGCGGCGAACCCGGACGCGTCGTGTCCCCATTCGCCGAACCGGAACTCCAGCAGCGCGGCGGCGCTGCCCGGCACCTGCATCCGGTTGGGCAGCGGGCGGTGGTCGCCGACCAGTTCGTCCCGCGTCGCGTGCGCGGTCACCCCGAGCGGGCGCGTGTGCGGCGCGCCCATCGGGATGCCGTGGAAACCGGTGGTGAGCCGGACGCCCCAGCGTTCGACCAGGCTTCGCACGGCCGTGCAGAACCACTCCCAGCCGTGGTCCGGTTCCGGTCCGGTGAGCAGCAGGAACGGCACGCCGTCGACGTCGTGCAGCAGGTGGACGACCAGCTCGGGGGCGTCGTAGTCCTCCCAGTGGTCGATGGAGTAGGTCATCGTGGGGCGGCGCGAGCGGTAGTCGAGGAAGCGATCGACGTCGAGGCGCGCGATCACGCGGTGCTCGGAGGAGTTCAGGAGGTGCTCGGCGACGAGCTTGCCTGCCGAGCCCGCGTCCATGAAGCCGTCGAAGTAGTGCAGGAGCACGGCCCCGCCGAGGTCAGGGACGTCCGAGTCCACCTCGTACAGGTCTTCCGGGTCCAGCGCCACCAGATCCTCCAGGTCTCGTTCTTACCACCGTCTACGGGTGGCAACGCCCCGATAGGGGGTATCCATTCCGCCGAGCGTGGCAGGAATCCTATCGGCCCGTGACAGGTGTCGTGGGCGGTCCGCACCGAGGTGGTGCAGGGTGGAGGGGTGATTGAAGAGACAGCGACGGCGGAACGGCTCACCCTGCGCCCGCCCGCCAACCGGGTCAGCCGCCGGGCCATCGGCTACTGGACGGTGTGGGCCGCGGTCGGCTGGGTGATCCTCGTCGGCGTGCAGGCCGTGTTCGTGTTCACGAGCGACGACGCGCCGACGTGGCTCGTGGTGACGCTGACGATCTCCTGCGTGCTCGCGCCACTGCATCTGCTGGTCATGCCGCAATGGCGCTACCGGATCCACCGCTGGGAGGTCACCGGCGAGGCCGTGTACACCCAGGAAGGCTGGCTCAAGCAGGACTGGCGGATCGCGCCGATCTCGCGGATCCAGACCGTCGACATCGAACGCGACCCGGTCGAGCAGCTGTTCAAGCTGGCGAAACTCACCGTGACGACGGCGTCGGCCGCGGGTCCGGTCAAGATCTCCGGTCTCGACCACGCCGACGCCCTGGCGCTGGCCGCTTCGCTCACGAAGACCACGCAAGCCACTGCGGGTGACGCCACATGAGCACCGAGGCACCGCCGGACGTCGAAGTCGGCCAGTGGCACCGCCTCGACCGCCGGATGCTGCTGATCCGCCCGGTACTCGACGTCGTCAAATCGCTGCCGGTGCTGATCGGGACGGTGCTCCTCGGCCGCGGCAACGGCTGGGAGTGGATCGGGCTCGGCGTCACCGCGCTGACCGTGTGCGTCGGGATCTCGCACGTGCTCACTTCGCGTTACCGCATCGCCGAAGGCCAGGTGGAGTGGACCACGGGCCTGTTGCTGCGCAAGCATCGCGCGATCCCACTGGACCGGATCCGCACGGTCGACGTCACCTCCGAGCCGAAGCACCGCCTGTTCTCCCTCAGCGCCGTCCGCATCGGCACCGGACGGCATTCGGCGGTCTCGAGCAGCGACCAGCTGGTGCTCGACGCCGTCAGCGAGACCGAGGCGCACCGGCTGCGCACGGTTCTCCTGCACCGCAAGGAGGTCGCCTCGGAAGCCGAGACCGCGCCGCCGCCGGAGCAGGTCGTCGCGGAGGTCGACCGGAAGTGGGTGCGATACGCGCCGTTCACCCTGTCCGGGCTCGCCGTGGTGGGCGCGGTGTTCGCCGCCGTCTGGCATTTCGCGCACCAGCTGAACATCGACCCGGAGAACGTCGGGCCGCTTCGCGACCTCATGGACGATCTGGCGAACACCGCGCTGTGGCTGATCGTGGTCGTCGCGGCGGTCGCCCTGCTGGTGGTCGTCTCGCTGCTGTCCGTCGGCGGCTACGTGCTCTCGTTCTGGAACTTCAAGCTCACCCGTGAAACCGAAGGCACCCTGCACGTCCGGCGCGGGCTGATCACCACGCGTTCGGTGTCCATCGAAGAAGAGCGGCTGCGCGGCGTCGAGATCAAGGAACCGTTGCCGCTGCGGATCGCGGGCGGAGCACGGCTCACCGCGATCGCGGGCGGGCTGCGCGAGGGCAAAGGCGGGGACAAGGGCGGCGGGCTCCTGCTCCCGCCCGCGCCCGTCGGCCGGGTCCACGAGGTCGCGGCCGAGGTGCTGCGGGAGAACTTCGACCCGGCGACCGTGCCGCTGGACCGGCATCCGCGACGGGCCTTGACCCGGCGGCTCACCCGGACGGTCGGTGGCGTGCTGATCCTGGCGGCGGTGCTGTTCGGCCTGTACTGGATCGACTTCCTGCCGGCGTGGATGTGGCAGGTCGCGCTCGCCCTGGTGCCGTTCGCCGCGCTCGTGGGCTGGGACGCCTACCGCAATCTCGGCCACGCGATCGTCGGGCGCTACCTGGTCAGCCGTTCCGGTTCGCTGGCGCGCGCGACGGTGGCGATCCGGCGCGAAGGGGTCACCGGGATCGTCGTCAGCCGCTCGTTCTTCCAGCGTCGCGCCGGCCTGATCACCGTGACCGCCCCGATCGCGGCGGGCCGGGGCGGTTATCAGGTGGTCGACGTCGGCGAATCGGCCGGGCTGGCGACGGCGGAGCAGGCCGCGCCCGGCCTGCTCACGCCGTTCCTGCGACGGGAGGCTCAGCGGTAGCCGGTGACGTCCGCCGGTTTCCCGGGATCCTGGACCTCGACGAGATAGCGCCAGCACTCGGGACGGCTGCCGTCGAGGTCGGTGAATCCGTATTCCAGCGCCAATTCACCGCTGGACACCGACTTCCCGTTCCAGCGGGCGACTTCCCCGTCACCGGCCAGCGCCGCGACCGCTCTCCCGACGAACGCCGGGCTTTCAGAAATGGCGAAATGGGGCTGCACCTTAGTGGCATCGCGCCAATTCTCTTCGGTGACCTGATAAGCGTCGAGCATCGCTTCGGACCGCAACCAGCCAGGGGTGACCGCGACAGCGGTACCGCCGTGTGGCGCCAATTCGTGGGCGAGCGCGAACGCCATCCGGTTCACCGCGGTCTTGGCAAGGTCGTAGAAGAAGGAAACGCGGTAGTTTCCCGAGTTGTATTCGGTGGTCCCGTCGTTGACTTCCACGACCAGCCCTCCCGGCTTCCTGATCATGAGCGGGAGCGCGAAATGACTGGTGATGGCATGGGTGTCGACGGCGAGCCGCAGCGTCCGCAACCCGGTGTCCAAAGTGGACTCCCAGACGGTCTTGTCCCATTCGATGGGCGCGCCGTAGATGTCGTTGACCAGGACGTCCAGCGCGCCCTGTTCGGCGTCGATCCGTTCCACCAGTTCGCGGACCTCGTCGGCCACCAAATGGTCGACGGCGATCGCGATCCCGTGCCCGCCCGCTTCGTCGACGAGTGCGGCGGTCTCCTCGATCGTCTCCGGACGATTCATTTCCGATCTCCGGGAACCGGTACTCCGGCCGGTCACGTAAACTGTCGCGCCGGCGGCACCCAGCTGGACCGCTATTCCCCGCCCGGCCCCGCGGGTCGCCCCGGCGACCAACGCGATCTTGCCCGCCAATGGCTTTTCCATCGTCCGAACCTAGCAAGAAGTCCGCTTGTTCGTGGACCAAAGTCCCTGGCCCGCATTTCACACAATGTGCTACGTTCTTGACTCTTTGTGATTGCCCCGGCGAGAGGTCGAGATGACACCTGCCGCACGATCCCTGGACACCGCTCCCCCGAAACGCACCCCCGGCGCCAGCAGCTCACGCAAGGTACTCCAGCTGCTGCTCTCCTTTTCGGAACGCCGTTGGGACGCGAGTGTCGCCGAACTCGCAGCGAGGATCGGCACCCCGGTGGCCACGACATACCGCTATGTCGCGCTACTGAAGGAACTTCAACTCTTGGAGGAGGGAAAGACCGGTCGCTATCACGTGACAAGCCAGGTGATGCCACTGGCCCGGGCCGCGCAACTGGCGAACGACCTCGCCCGGCTGGCCCGTCCGGCGATGGAGGAAGCGGCACGCGACCTCGGCGAGACCGTGTTGCTGTTCCAGCATTTCGGCGATTCCGCGGTCTGCGCGGACCGGGTCGAATGCGAACGCGCGATGCGGTTCACGTTCCAGCCGGGCCATTCCGTCCCGCTCGGCTCCGGCGCGTCGGGCAAGATGCTGCTCGCCATGCTGCCGGAGGGCGAACGCGAGAGGCGGCTCTCGTCGATCGTCCAGCGCCGCGGCCCGAGCGTGCGGGAAGAGGTCAAACGCGCCGGGGCGAACCGGTATTCGGTCAGCTGGGGCGAACTGGACGAAGGCGTCTGGTCGTGCTCGGTGCCGATCCCGAGCACCGGGCACCGGCCGGCGGTGCTGACCCTGGCCGCCCCGGCGACCCGGATCAGCGACGACGCCAAACGGGCCGCCATCGTCACGCTCCAGTCGTACGCGAGCCGGATCCACCGCGCCGTTTCGTCGTTCTCCCTCTAATTCGCGCGCGTTCGCGCGCCGCAAAGGGGTAGAACTCGATCCGTGATCCGACTCGCCGCACCCGAGGACCTGCCCGCGCTCCAAGACATCGAGCGCGCGGCGGGCGAACCGTTCCGCGCGCTCGGCATGGCCGCGATCGCCGACGACGACCCGCCGTCGATCGAGGACCTCGCGGGCTTCCGGAACGCGGGCCGCGCCTGGGTGTACGACGCCGGCGACGATCCGGTGGCGTACCTGCTCGCCGAGGTCGTCGACGGCCACGGCCACATCGAGCAGGTGTCCGTCCATCCGGATCACGCGCGGCGCGGCCTCGGACGGCGGCTGATCGAGCACGTCGCGGAGTGGGCCGCGCGCGAAGGTCTCGCGGGGCTGACGCTGACGACGTACGCCGAGGTGCCGTGGAACGCGCCGTACTACGCCCGGCTCGGCTTCGAGATCCTCGACGAGGAGGCTCTGACCGAGGGCCTGCGAGCCGTCCGGGCCCGCGAAATCGCCCGTGGGCTGGACGCGTGGCCGCGGGTGACCATGCGGCGATGACCCGCGCGGGGGGTCTGATTGGCCGCCGCAGTCGAACGTGTGTTCTACTGTCCGCGCCGGCCCCGGAGGGGGAAGCTCCGCGGGCCGGCACCGGACTTCAGGGAGGCACGGATGGCGGTCAAGATCACCCATCTCACCAACGGTCAGCAGGTGCGCTTCGCCAACGCGGACGGCGCCCGGCGCTACGCCGAGATCATGGGCGGCGGGGTCGACAAATGGCGGTTCACCGTGGTCAGCGGGCATGAGCGCCCGGAATTGTCGGGGCAGGTCGTTAATGTGCCGGTATGGCGTATGACTTCCAGGTGACCGTGGACTCCGCTCGCCCGCACGACCTCGCCGACTGGTGGGCCGAGATGCTCGGCTGGCAGGTCGAGCGGAGCAACGAGGAGTTCATCCGCGAGATGGTCGCGGAAGGGTATGCCCAGGAAGAGGCGACGACCACGCACAAGGGTGCCCTGGTCTGGAAGGACGGCGCGGCGATCGTCCACCCCGAGACCAAGCAGCGGTTCCTCTTCCAGCTGGTGCCCGAGGAGAAGACGGTGAAGAACCGCCTGCATCTCGACATCCGGATGGGCGCGGACAAGGTCGAGGCCGAACTCGAACGGCTGACCGCCAACGGCGCGACGTTCCTGCACCGCGGCAAGCAGGGGCCCACCGAGTGGATCACGATCGCGGACCCGGAAGGCAACGAACTCTGCCTCTCCTGAGGCGGGCCCACGGGGGCCCGCCACTGGGGGTGTCATGAAGGGACCTGGTCCCGTCGGCTGTTCCCTTCATGACCGAGCGCGCGGCCCTCGTGCGCGTCAGGCCCCGCTTGTCGGGGCCTCAACGCGGGGTGTCACTTCTTGGGTTTTTTCGTGGCGGAATCCGCAACAAAAGACCCCTTCATCGCATCTCTCGTGGTGAGGCCCTCAGGTTGTGGATCCGCTGGCGCTTTCTATTGTGCGATAAGTCAAATACGGCATGGTCGATCCTGTCGAGCAGGCCTTCTTCGCTACCTTGAGGGCAGGGTTCGGACTGGCCGGCGGGCCGGGCACGGCCCGAGTGTCCACATGGGACACCTAGCGGCGATTCAGCGTCCGATTCATGCCCGTATGGGCTTTTCTGCGTGGGGTCGTGAGTGATAAAGAGGGTTCTAACCATCTTTATCACTCACGACTCCTTCACAAAGCAACGCAAAGTGCCCAAAACGGGCGTTCCGACTGGAAGGGGTGTCTCATGTGGACGGTCGAAGTCGCGATCTGCTCCCTCGGACCAGTTCAGGCCGGGCCGCGAAAGCCCTGCTTCTTCTGACTCGGCCGGGAGCCGAGCGGGGAAGAATCCGGACACTCAACGTCCGAAATCCTCCCCCGTCACACACCCTCCACTCGCGCTCACCGCGAGTTGCTCCCCCGCCACGCGACATAGTCCGCGACGGCCGCCTCGACGTCGAAAGCCGGCTCGAAGCCGGTCTCCTCGGCGAGCCGGGAGATGTCGAGATGCGGTCCGGCCTCCCCTCCCGGCCGGAGGTCCAGCCGAAGCCCGGGGATGACAGCCTCCAGCGCTCCCGTGAGTTCGCGGTTGAGCGACGGCCGCCCGCGGGACACGTTGTAAGTGCTGTGCCGCAGCTTCTCAGCGGTCATGAGCAAGGCGATCGCACGCCCCGCGTCAGGCGCGTAGCAGCTGTCGCCACCGTCATCGGCGAGCAGCGGCGACGGCCTCTCGCCGCGGAGGACGGCGCTGATGTACGGCGGAATGGGGTTGAACGGCGATTCCGGATCCATCAACGGACCCCAGACACTCCCGATCCGGAGCACGACCGGCTGGACCCCGCTGCCCGCGAGGGCGTGCACCGTCAGCGCCTCCACCGCTTTCTTGAAGGCGATGATCAGATGAGGAAGTTCCACCGACGGCAAGGCGAGTTCCTCGTGCCAAGGGGAAACCGTCTGTCCGATGTAGACACCGAGGCTGCCGGCGACGGCGAATCTGCGGACGCCCCAGGCGCGCGCGGCGTCCAGCGCGTTGAGCAGGGCGGTGGTGTCCGTGCGGAAGAAGCCGACCGGGTCCGCTCCGGGGATCGTTCCGGCGAGGTGGACGATGTCCCCGATGTCGTGGCGATCGGCGAGCGCCAGGAAGGCGTCCCGATCGGTGACGTCGAGGGGTTCGACGGTCACCTTGCCTTCGAGGAACGACGGGACCTCGGTGCGGCGATGAGCCGTGACCACGACGTCGTGGCCGAGGTCGGTGAGCGCGCGGGCGGTGTGGGCGCCGATCATGCCCAGCCCGCCGGTGACGAGGATCATCGGCCGACACCGTAGTGAAGGTGGGTCACGCCCGGAGCCGGGATCGCTTGCAGCAGACGGAGTTCGACGTGTTCCGGGAGTTCGTTGAAGAACCTCCTGCCCCGGCCGAGCAGGAGGGGCACCTGGTGGAGGATCACCTCGTCGACCAGCCCCGCGGCCAGCGCGGAGGTGACCAGACCACCGCCCATCAGGCCGACGTCCTTGGTCCCGGCGATCTCGCGCGCCGCGACGATGGCGTCCTCGACACCGGTGGTGATCACGGTCTGCCGGTCACTCGCTTCGGGCACGGGACAATGGCTGACGAGGACCATCGGCGCCGTCGGATGCGGACTTCCACCGCCGAAACGGCCGGAGTGCTCGTAGGTGGTGCGCCCGACGACGATCGCGCCGATCCGGCTCGCGATGGTGTCGAAGAACCGCGCGCTCGGTTCGCTCAGTTTGAAGCCGTCGAACACCTCGCTCGGGGTGTCGCCGTCGAAGTACCAGTCGAACAGCGTCGGCGCGTCGCCGAGCCCGCTTCCGAACTCGTCGGCTCCCTCGGGCAGCTTTCCGCTGATGAAGCCGTCCACCGAGACGGCGAGGCCGGTGAAGACCTTGTTCATGTTCATTCCTCCACGATTCGTCGGGTTTTCTCCAGGTGGGCGGCGATACCCCCGGGACCGCCGTCCACCTCGCGGACCGGCGGCCAGCCCTGCTCTCTCGCGTACTTCGCGACGCGCGCTGCCAGGTCGGCTCCCGGTCCTTCACCCGCGACCAGCACCGGCCCCGGGCAGGCCCCCAGGCTCCGGGGATGCGCCGCCGCCCACTCCAGGACGGCCCGCGCCGCCGGGAACGCGGGCAGTCCGGCGGCGATCACCACCGCCCCGCAGCCCGCGACCCGTTCGGCGCCTGCCCCGTCCGGGGCGAACCAGAGCACCAACGGCGCCGCGGCACGCTGCCCGGAAGGCCAGTGCACCCGCGCGACGCCGTCCCGCATGCGCAACTCGGCAACGCGCTGACCTGCTGTTTCGGCCATGGCCAACCTTGTCACGGGCGGGCGGGGGAAGGGAAAGACCGATCCCGCATCACCTTCTTGCGCGGAACGCATCACCGCGGACGGAGCGGACGGGGATACTCGACGCCATGTCCGAACGTCCCGCCGGGCCGCGGCTGCTGGGCATGCCTTCGGCCGCCGACGCGATCGAGCTCAAGCATCTGCGGGCGTTCGTCGCGGTCGCCGACGAACTCAACTTCAGCCGCGCCGCGAACCGGCTGTTCGTCTCCCAGCCCGCCCTCAGCCGCCAGATCAAGGCGCTGGAGCAGCTGATCGGCTGTCAGCTGCTGCGCCGCTCGACCCACCGCGTCGAACTGACCCTCGCCGGCGAGGCACTGCTCGGTGCCTCGCTCCCGCTGCTGTCCGACATGGACGACGCGATCACCCTCACCCGATCCGTCGGCGGCGAGGTGAACGCGCGGGTCACCCAGCTGTGGAATTCGGTGGTCGAGGACGGCGGAAGCGGCCTCGCGGCGATGCGCGAGGCTTTCGAAGCCTTCAACGCGCAGCTCCCCGTCCCGGAAGGGACCGTGGTGCGGCCGGTCCAAACGGACGGCGTGTCCTCACTGGTGGTCGCGCCCGGGCCGGGGCGCCGGCCGAGCGTGCTGCATCTGCACGGAGGCGGCTACATCGCGGGTTCGGCCTTCGGTTACCGCCCGCTGGCGGGCGCGCTGGCGGCGGCGACCGGCGCCGCCGTCCTGGTGCCCGACTACCGGCTCGCCCCGGAGCATCCCTTCCCCGCCGCGCTGGAGGACGCGCTCCGCGCCTACCGATGGCTGCTCGGCCAGGGCGACGCGCCGGGGCAACTGACCATCAGCGGCGACTCGGCCGGCGGCGGCCTGGTCATCTCTCTGCTGCTCAAGGTGAAACAGGAAGGCTTGCCCCAGCCCGGCAAAGTGGTCCTGATGTGCCCGGTGGTGGACGTGCTGGATCCGCCGGAGGGCGGAACTCCGGTCGCGCGCTGGTTCTCGCTCTACGTCCGCGATCACCCGCCGACGGATCCTTTGCTGAACATCTTCGAGGCCGACCTGTCCGGGCTGCCGCCGCTGCTCGTCCAGTCGGGCACCGAAGACGTGACCCTGCCCGAGACGCGCCGTTTCGTCGACCAGGCCCGTGAGCAGGGGCTCGACGTGCGCTTCGACCTGTATCCGGTCAGCACGCACGTCTTCCACCTGTTCTGGTCGTTCCTGCCCGAAGCCGCGGACGCCCTCGAACAGGTCGCCGGTTTCCTCGGCGAGCACGAGAGCGGTTCCGCGGTCGAAGCCGGCTAGACGAGCTTGTCCAGAGCGCGCGGCAGCGCCGTCGCGAGCTGGTCCAGTTCGGCCTCCCCGGCGATCAGCGGCGGCGAGACCGCGATCCCCTTGGCCAGGTTCCGCACCAGGACGCCTTCGTCCCGCGCCAGCCGCTGGAGCCGGTTCGCCGCGCCGGGGTTCGCCGCGACGACGTCGGCCTTCAGTTCGACCGCGGCGAGGAAGCCCAGCCCGGCCCGGACCTCGGCGACCAGCGGATGCGAGACCAGTCCGGAAAGCGCGTCGGCCAGCGGCTTCTCCAGCTCCCGCCCTCGCGGGATGAGCCCGTCCCGTTCGTAGATGTCCAGCGTCGCGTTGCCCGCAGCGCACGCGACCGGATGCCCCGCGTAGGTCGCGCCGTGCCGCAGCACCGGCGCGCCCGGCTCGCCGGTGAAGAACGGCTCGGCCACCCTCGGCGCGACGATCAGCGCGCCCAGCGGGATCGTCCCGCCGGTGATGCCCTTCGCGGTCGTGATCATGTCCGGCTTCACGGCCCAGCGGTCGATCCCGAACCAGGTCCCCAACCGCCCGAACGCGGCGATCACGCAGTCCGCGACGAACAGCACGTCGTGCCTGTGGCAGATCTCGGCGACCGTTTCGATGTACCCGTCCGGCGGCAGCAGGACCCCGCCCGCGCCGATCACCGGTTCGCAGAAGAACGCCGCGACCCGCTCCGGGCCGACCCGCAGGATCTCCGCTTCGAGCGCTTCGGCGCTGTCGTAGGGCACGTGCGAGATGTCACCCGGCAGCGGCCCGAAACCCGCCGCGTTGGCCGCGATGCCGCCGACGGCCGTGCCGAACCCGTGCGTGCCGTGATACCCCTGCACCCGCCCGATGACGTGCACCTTCTCCGGGCGCCCGGTGTGCGCGAAGTACGAGCGGGCGATCTTGACGGCCGTGTCGACGACGTCGCCGCCGCCCGAACCGAAGAACACCTTCGAACCCGGCTCCGGCGTCAGCGCGGAGACCCGTTCCGCGAGCTTCAGCGCGGGCTCGTTGGCGTTGTAGCCGAACAGGTTGTACGAATCGAGCGTCCGCAACTGGTCCGCGACGGCCCGCGCGATCTCCTCGCGCCCGTGCCCGAAGTTCGCGTACCAGAGCGACGCGGTCGCGTCGAAATACCGCTTCCCCTCGTCGTCCCAGACGTAGGAACCCTCACCGCGGGTGATGACGAGCCGGTCACCGTCGACCGCTCCCATGTCCGCGAAGGGGTGCCACAGCGGATTGCGCGCGGACGCCGACGAAACCATGATCTTCCTCCTCGTGCTCGTGCCCCCATCCTCACCCGGATCCGGCCGTGACGCGAACACTCCATCGTGCACAGTTCGCCCGGTGAACCTCGCCGGTCTGGTGGCGCAACCTTCCGGTGATTTTCCAACACCATCCCAACGGCTCTTGACCGGCACCAGCCCGTCCTGTTGCTTTATGAGCAAGTTTGTTCAGAGTTGGGCATTCTGGGAGGAACCTATGCGTCGTCTCGCTGGCGCGCTCGTCGCTGCTTGCACCCTCACCGCCCTCTGCGCCGTTCCGGCGGCGGCCACCGAAAGCCAACCACCCCCGGTCTCGACCCCGCCGATGGGCTGGAACAGCTGGAACAAGTTCGGCTGCGACATCAACGAACAGCTGATCAGGGAAACCGCCGACGCCATGGTGTCGTCCGGGATGAAGGCCGCGGGCTACCAGTACGTCAACGTCGACGACTGCTGGGCCGAAAAGAACCGCACGCCCGACGGGAAGTACGAACCGCACCGGACCCGATTCCCCAGCGGTATCAAGGCCTTGGCCGACTACGTCCACGGCAAGGGCCTGAAGCTCGGGATCTACACCAGCGCCGGCACGGAAACCTGCGCGCGGACCATGCCGGGCTCGCTCGACCACGAAGACGCCGATGCCCAAACGTTCGCGGATTGGGGCGTCGACTACCTCAAATACGACAACTGCAACAACCAGGGCCGCCCCGCGCTGGAGCGCTACACGAAAATGGGCGAGGCACTGAAGAAAGTGGGCCGCCCGATCCTCTACGCCCTGTGCGAATGGGGCCAGAACAAGCCCTGGGAATGGGGCAAGAACGCCGGGGCGCAGCTGTGGCGCACCACCGGCGACATCAGCGACACCTGGAAGAGCATGACGGACATCATCGACCAGCAGGTCGGCCTGGAGGCCTACTCCGGACCGGGCGGCTGGAACGATCCGGACATGCTCGAAGTCGGCAACGGCGGCATGACCGACACGGAATACCGCTCCCACTTCGCGCTCTGGTCACTGCTCAACGCCCCGCTGCTGGCGGGCAACGACCTGCGCTCGATGTCCGAAGCGACCAAGAAGATCCTGCTGAACAAGGATCTTCTCGCGGTCAACCAGGATTGGGGCGGCAAGCAGGGCCACAAGGTCCGCGACGACGGTGACACCGAGGTCTGGGCCAAGCCGATGTCCGACGGGTCGAAGGTCGTCGTGCTGTTCAACCGCGGCGGTGCCCCGGCGGCCGTGTCCACCACCGCCGGGGAGATCGGTGCCCCGGCCGCCTCCGGCTACCGGGTCCGGGATCTGTGGAGCGGCGGCGAGACCGAGTCGGCCGGAACGCTGCGGGCCGGATTGCCGGGCCACGGATCGGCGACGTTCCGCGTCTGGCCGTCGAACCGGCCGGACGCCGCGCCGCATACGACGCTTTCCTTGCAGTCACCCGGATACGTCGCCATCGACAAGCCGTTCACCACGACGCTCAAGGTGTTCAACGACGGCCGTACTCCGGTGCGTTCGGGCACGGTGAAGCTGACCGTCGGGGCGGGCTGGAAGCCGGACGGCCGGACAGAGGTGCGGGTCCCCGCCGTCGCGCCGGGGAAGTCGTGGGAACAGAGCTGGACCGTGCGCCCGTCGTCCCCCTCCGGTGACCGCGTCGACGTCTCCGGGCGGATCGACTACCGGACGTCCTCGGGCGCGCGGACGTTGACCGCGAGCGGAAGCGCTCCCCTGGTGAAAGCCCCGGCCGCCGGGACGAGCGCGCTGTCGAAGGCGGCGTTCATGATCGCGGAAAACGGCTACGGGCCGGTGGAGCGCGGGACCAGCAACGGTGAATCGGACGCCGGTGACGGCCGCCGGATGAGCATCGGCGGGGTGACCTACGACGACGGGCTGGGCGTCCACGCGACGTCGAAGGTCCGGATCTACCTCGGCGGCGGATGCACGTCGTTCGCGTCCTCTGCCGGAGTCGACGACGAGAAGGCCGGAGGCAGCGTGGCCTTCGAGGTCCTCGGCGACGGCAAGCGGCTGGCGAACACCGGTGTGCTCAGGCGCGGTCAGGCCGCCCAGCAGCTTTCCGCGCCGTTGAGCGGGGTGCAGGTGCTGGACCTGGTCGTCACGGACGGCGGTGACGGGGTCGATTCCGACCACGCGGACTGGGCCGGTGCTTCCCTGACCTGCTGACTCCCTCCGCGCGCGCTATGAAAGGTCCTTTCCTTGCAAATTTTGCAAGGAAAGGACCTTTCATAGCGTCCCGGGCAGGGATGGCGGGCCCGGGCGGGACGAGCGATCTCGCGTGATCGGACGGCGAACTCACGTGATCAGAGCCGGATCTCGCGTGACCAGAGCCGGAACTCACGTGACCAGACACCGCACACCCGAGTTCCGTGGTCAAGCACGCGAGTTCCGTGCTCAATCACGTGAGTTCCGTGCTCAAGCACGCAAGTTCCGTGCTCAAGCACGCGAGTTCCGTGCTCAAGCACGCGAGTTCCGTGCTCAAGCACGCGAGTTCGGTGCTCAAGCACGTGAGTTCGGTGTCTGATCACGTGAGTTACGTCTTCGGCCCGGAAGCGGCCCGGCACCACCTCACGCACCCCGCCGCTCGTAAGCGGCCAGCAGCTGCTTCTCCGCATCCCGCAGGTATTTCTCCAGCGCCGTCTCCGCCGGCCCGAACCGTCCTCGCTCCAGGTCCCGCACGATCCGCTCGTGCCGCGCCAGGAACGGCTCGAAAAACGCACGCGTGTTCTCCGCCAGCACGAAGAAAAGCCGCGTCTCCGCCAGCACCTGGCGCATCGTCGTGCTGACCCGCTCGCTGCCCGCCAGATCGCCGACCGCCTGGTGGAACGCGATACTCGCGGTCCCGACGGTCTGCCAGTCGTCTTCGTCGGCCGCCGCCCGGCCTTCCCGCACCGCGGCCGCGACGGCGGAAAGATCCACAGTGGACAGTTCGGACGCGCGCCGTAGCGCACCGCATTCGGTGACCCGCCGCATCACGTAGAGATCCGAGATGTCCTGCGCGGTCAGCTCGCGCACGAACACGCCGCGGTTGAGCTCGTGCACCGCGAGCCGTTCGTGCGCCAGCAATTGGAAGGACTCGCGCAGCGTGTTGCGCGAAACACCCAGCGCGGCGCTGATCGACGGTTCGGAAAGCCTCGACCCCGGCGGGAAGACGCCTTCCGTGATGCGCTGCCGCAGGATCTCAGCGACCCGTTCCGCGGTCCCGCTCCGTTCGAGCAAAGGTCTGTCGCGAGCCAGCGCCTCCTCGGCGGCAGGAGTGGGCATGGCGTTACCTGACACCGAGTTCGAAGTCGAGACTGTACCGGTTCCCAGGCATGGCGCCCGCCGCCTTGCCGCCGTCGATCGGGAGCGCGACGCCGTTGACGAACCGCGATTCGTCGCTGGCCAGGAAGACGACGGCCTTCGCGACCTCCCAAGCCTCGCCGACCCGTCCGGCTGGCGTGCTCGCGGTCAGCTGGTGTTGCTTGGCTTCGAAGTCCTCCGGTGACATGAGCGTGCCGCGCAGCATGTCGGTGTCGATGGCGCCCGGGTTGACCGTGTTCGCGCGGATCCCCTGGTGCGCGTGCGCGACGGCGATCGACTTCGTCAGGCCGACCAGCGCGTGCTTGGTCGCGTTGTACACCGGGTCGGCGGGGCGGCCCATCACCCCGCCGTTGGACGACGTCGTGATGATGCTGCCCGCCTTGTTCGCGATCATGTGCGGCAGCACCGCGCGCGTGCCGAGGAAGGCCGCCCGCACGTTCAGCGCGAAGATGTTGTCGAACTCCGCCAGTGTCGTGTCGGACAGGGGTTTCCCGAGGTGGATGCCGACGTTGTTGAACAGCACGTCGATCCGGCCGCCGGTTTCGGCGAGCACTCCGCGCACGAACTCGTCGACCTGGTCTTCGTCGGTGGCGTCCACAAGGGAGTGCGCGGCGCCCTCGACCGTTTCCGCGGTTTCGCGGATGTCGCTGGAGAACACGGTCGCGCCTTCGGCGACGAACTCCTTCACGGTGGCGAGCCCGATGCCCCTCGCGCCACCGAAGACCACCGCGACCTTGCCTGCCAGCCGGCCCATGCTCATTTCCTCCCTCTCAGCGAAACCGCCGTGTAGTCCTCCGGAAGCCGCACGAGCGCCTCGGGATCTCCGTGGTAGGTGACTTCGACGCCGTAAAGTTCACGCGCCGCTCTCGGCGTGATGTACCTGTCGACGACGTCGGCGAGCACGGCCTCCGGATCCCGCTCGAACGGGTCGCCGTAACCACCGCCGCCCGGGAGGAACACGTCCACCACGTCGCACGGCTTCAAGCTCACCCTGCTCTTCGATGGCAACGGGCCGCGAGTCAGCTCGAAACGGCCGACGGCTCCATCATGCCCCGAGTCCACACCGGACGCAGGACGAAGCACGCGATCCACGTTCCCGTTGACACTCCAGGAGATCTCGCCGCGTGCCGCCATCGTGGTGCACTGGCCCAGGCCGCCACGCCACTTCCCGGCACCACCGGAGTCCGAGCGCAGCACTCGCTCGCCCTGGATCAGCGGCGCCATCGTCTCGATGACCTCCGTCGGGGTGGACCGCAGCCCGCTCGGGAATCCGGTGGTGTTGAGACCATCCTTTGTGGACCGTGCGCCGATTCCGCCGGTCTGGAAGACGTTGAGCATGAACTCGCGGCCCTCGGCGTCGGTGCCGCGCCAGATCGTCATCCACAACGCGTCCGCGCTGTGCGCCAAAGCGTTTCCGGGCAAGGCTTCGCGCAGCGCGGTGATCAGCAGCGAGGGCAGGAAGTGCCCGATCAGATGCCGCGACGCGACCGGCGCGGGCGGCGTGCAGTTGAGCACCGATCCCTCAGGCGCGGTGACGTGCACCGGCCGGAACGACCCCGCGTTGTGCGGCACTTCCGGCGAAATGGCCGCCTTGACCGCGAACGAGGCGTACGCCCTGGTGTAGTTCAGGACGACGTTGATCCCACGACGGCTCTGCGGCGAAGACCCGGCGAAGTCGAGGTGGATCTCGTCGCCGTCGATGGTCACGGTGACCTTGAGGACGACTTCCTCGTCGTCGAACCCGTCGGTCGCCAATTCGCTGGTGTAGGTGCCGTCCGGTAGTTTCGCCAGCGCGTCCCGCAGCGCGCGCTCGGACCGGTTCATGATCTCCGCGGCGACGTCGTCGAGGGTGTCGAGAGCGAATTCCTCCAGCAGCCGCACCAGACTCGCGGCGCCGACCTCGTTCCCGGTGACCTGCGCGTACAGATCACCGATGGTCTCTTCCGGGGTGCGGACGTTCGCGCGGATCAGCAGTTCGAGATCCGCGTTGACCTCGCCCACGCGCAGGAACTTCATGATCGGCAGGCGCAGGCCCTCTTCGAACACCTCGGTGGCCTCGGCCGAGACCAGCCGTCCGCCGATGTCCGGGGCGTGGCAACAGGAAGCGAACCACGCGACCAGCCGTCCACGCAGGAACACCGGCGTCGCGACGGTGATGTCGTTGATCTGCCCGGCCGTCTGCCACGGATCGTTGGTGAGCAGGACGTCGCCGGGTTCCAGGGTCTCCGGCGGGTACGCGGCGACGAAGTGTCGCATCCCGGTCGCCATCGCGTTGATGTGGCCGGGGGTTCCGCCGACGGACTGGCCGATCATCTCGCCGCGCGAGTCGAACACCGCGCAGGCGAGGTCCAGTGATTCCCGCACCACGGACGAGAAAGCCGTGTTGACGAGCGCGTTCTGCTGTTCGGCCAGGATCGAGTGCAGCCGGTTTCCCAGCACTCCCACCAGGATCGGGTCCACGCTCACACCGTCACCACCAGACTGGCGTCTTCGCCGACCACGCAGTGAGCACCCGGAGGAACGACCACAGTGGACTCTCGCTCCTCCACGATGGCCGGCCCCTCGACGCGATCGCCTGGTTTGAGCCGGTACCGGTCGAACACCGCCGTGTCGACAAAGCCACCCTCGGCGGGAAAGTACGCCGGACGAGTTCCCTTGCGCGCGTCGCCTTCCGCCTCGGCGCCCGCGAGTTTCAGCGTGACTTCGGGTGCCGGACCGCTGGAAACGACGCGCCAGTTGAGCACCTCGACTCCGACGTCCGGTCCGATCCGCCGGTACAGCGTCCGATAGGTCTTGGTGAACGCGTCGACCAGCGACTCCGGCCACTCCCCCGGCTCGACCGGCACGCGGATCTCATAGCCCTGTCCGGAGTACCGCATCTCGGCGATCCGGCGATGCGTCACCCGCGCACCGTCCACACCGGACTTCTCCAGCAGTTCCCTGCCTTCGGCCTCCATCTCGGCGAACAAGGCGTCGACCTGTTCCCACGAGAGATCGAGAACCGCCGAACGAGCGGAGCGCACGAAGTCGAAGGCCAGCGGCGCGGTGAGGAATCCCGCCGCGCTCAGCACCCCGGCCGCCGGCGGGGCGACCACTTCGGGTGCGCCGAGTGCGCGCGCGACGCCGACCCCGTGCACCGGTCCGGCGCCGCCGAAGGTGAACATCGGCAGTTTCGCCGGATCCTTGCCGCGCTCGACGGCGTGGACGCGGGCGGCGTTGGCCATGTCCTCGTTGACGCTGGCGTGGATCCCCCAAGCGGCCTCTTCGACGCTGACGCCGAGCGGTCCGGCGATCTTCGAGCGGATCGCCTCTCGTGCGCCCTCGGCGTCCAGAGTCATTCCGCCGCCGAGGAAATACCCGGGGTCCAGGTAGCCGAGCACGAGGTCGGCGTCGGTCACGGTGGGCTCGGCGCCGCCGCGCCCGTAGCAGACCGGGCCGGGCTCGGACCCCGCCGAATCCGGGCCGACGGTGAGCAGGCCGAGCGCGTCGATGCGGGCGATCGAGCCGCCGCCGACGCCGATCTCGATCATGTCGGTGACCGGGACCTTGACCGGCAGTCCGGACCCCGGCAGCAGCCGGTACTTCCGGTCCACTTCGAACTCGTGCGTGACCAGCGGCGCGCCGCCGGAGATCATGCACAGTTTCGCCGTGGTGCCGCC
This sequence comes from Amycolatopsis thailandensis, assembly GCF_042723255.1. Classification (NCBI taxonomy): domain Bacteria; kingdom Bacillati; phylum Actinomycetota; class Actinomycetes; order Pseudonocardiales; family Pseudonocardiaceae; genus Amycolatopsis; species Amycolatopsis thailandensis. Next base: position 19,774 of record NZ_JBHXJK010000085.1, on the reverse strand, counting down.
CATGTCGAAGGCCAGCAGATCCTCGACCCCGGCCGCGGCCCCGATCGCGGACGCGGCCAGCGCCCCGCCCGCCGGACCGGATTCGAGGATACGGATCGGGTAGCGCGCGGCCGTGTCGACGGTCGCGATGCCGCCGTTGGACAGCATGATGTGCGGCGACGGCCGCACCCCGGCCTCGTGCAGGCGCCGTTCCAGGTCACGCAGATAGCGTTCGGTGAGGTCTTGGACGTAGACGTTCGCGACCGTGGTGGATGTGCGTTCGAACTCGCGGATCTCGGGGACGACCTCGCTGGACAGCGCGACCCGCAGCCTCGGCGCGACGTCCGCGAGCACCTCGGCGGCCCGCCGTTCGTGCGCGGGATTGGTGAAGGCGTGCAGGAAACAGATCGCCACGGCGTCGATCCCGCGAGCGTCGAGCTCGCGACCGAGCCGCGCGACGTACTCCTCGTCCAGGCCTTTGTGGACTGTCCCGTCGGCGAGAATCCGCTCGGGGACGTCGAAGCGCAGGTGACGCGGGACCAGCGGCGTCGGCAACTCGATGAGCAGGTCGTACAGTTCGTAACGATGCTCGCGCCGCATCTCCAGGACGTCACGGAAACCGGCGGTCGCCAGCAGCGCCGTGCGCGCCCCTTTACGTTCGATGAGCGCGTTCGTGACCAGCGTCGTGCCGTGCACGAACTGCTCGACGTCGCCCGCGTCCAGCCCGGCACCGGCGAGTGTCCTCTTGAGACCTTCCTCGACGGCGCGAGCGGGTTCGTCGTGCGTCGTCAGCACCTTGCCGACGGCGACGACCCCGGTCTCGTCGAGGACGCAGAGGTCGGTGAACGTGCCACCGATGTCCACGCCGACGCGGAGCCCGGTCACGAAGACCCCTTGCGATACCAGCGCGGCGAGGTGTTGAGCGGCGGCGCCATCTTCGCGCGGACGACCAGCACGTTCGGCTCGTCGGACTCGACGAACTCGCCGAGCAGCCGTCGGAACGCGCGTCCGAATCCGGAGACCCGGTCCGCGTGCACGCCGAAAGACCTCGCGAGGCCGACGAAATCGGGGCTGTCCCAGTCGACGCCACGGCGCGGCAGCCCGGCACGATCCTGGTCGTAGCGAAGCATCCCGTAGCCGCCGTCGTCGACGACGATCGTGGTGACCGGCAGCTGTTCCTGCGCCAGCGTGTGGAGATCGCCGCAGCCGAACAGGAAACCACCGTCACCGGTGACACAGATCGCGCGGCCGCCGCCCGCGGCCCCCGCGCCGAGCGCGGCGGGGAAACCGTAGCCGAGCGTGCCCCAGCCCATCGGATACGCGAGCTTGCGCGGCGCCCGGACGCGGTGGAACCCGCCGATCCAGTACCCGGCAACGCACATGTCCGCGACCACGACGGCGTCGGGCGGCAGCACTTCGTCCAAAGTGGACAAGAGGTCCGCGGCCTGCGGTTCCTCTTCCTTGATCCGCTGCCGGACCCGGGCGGAGACCTTGGCGAGCCTGCCGACGAGCGCCGCGATCCCGGATCGTTCCTCGACTTTCAGCGCCTCGGTGAGCACGCGGGCGTCACCGACCAGCGTGATGTCCGGCTGGTAGTTCTTGGCCGCGTCGTCCGGGTCGACGTTGATCGCGATGAGCTTCTTCGGCTGCGGCATCAGCCAGTTCTGCGTCATCAGCCCGTCGAAGTCGGTGCCGATGGCGAGGACGACGTCGGCCTCGTCCCACAGCGCGCCGACCTCGGGCGCGTGCACCGGGTTCGGGGCGAGGCAGGGGTGGTCGACCGACAGGAGCCCGCGCGCGCCGAACGTGGTGAGCACCGGAGCGGCCAGCCGTTCGGCGAGCTTCCCGATCGCCTCGCCCGCCTCGGCGCGCAGCGCGCCGCCTCCCGCCCAGATCAGCGGCTTGTCGGCGGCCGCGAGCAGCGCCTCGGCCTCGGTGAGATCCGGGATCTCGGACGGCCGGGCGTGCGACCTCGGCGGACGGCGGGCCGGCGTCCGTTCCGACAGGAAGTCGGTGGGGATGCCGAGGTAGACCGGCCCGCTCTGCGGCTGGAGCGCGAGCCGGGCCGCGCGGTGGAGGGTGGCGGCGACCTGGTCGGCGCTCGGGACGGTGAACCCGGCCTTCGTGACCGGCGCGAACATCGCCTGCTGGTCCGACGTCTCGTGCAGCACTCCGCGGACCACGCCGGGCCGCCGCAGCGTGGACGGGATGTCGGTCGCGATGATCAGGACGGGCGCGGCCGAAGCCATCGCCTCGCCGACGGCGGCGAGCGTGTTCGCCGCGCCGGGTCCCGTGGTCACCAGCGCGACGCCGAGCTTGCCCGTCGCGCGGGCGTATCCGTCGGCCGCGTACCCGGCGGTCTGTTCATGCCGGACCCCGACGAGCCGGATGTCCGTATCGGCCAGCGCCTCCCATAACGGCAGGTTGTGCACCCCGGGGAGACCGAAGACGACTTCGGTCCCCAGAGCGGTCAGCGCGTCGGCCAGATGCTGGGCTCCGGTGGGTGAAGGCACCCCGCCGATAGTGCCAGATCGTTCAACGATCCAGCAACCGTCAGCCACTGACCTCGTGAGTGGTAAGGACGGTTCTAACCATCCTTACCACTCACGAGGTCAGTACAGGCCGGCCGCGTACCGGTCCGGCGCGTAGTACGCCTCAAGGTCGGCCATGCTCTCCTCCGGCCGCTCGAAGGTCTTCGCGATCTCCGCGCGCGAAGGCATCGCCTCGGGCGTCCAGCTCTCCGGCGACCAGAGCTTCGACCGCATGAACGCCTTCTGGCAGTGGTGGAAGACCTCGTCGATGTCCACCACCAGCGCGAGCTTCGGCCTGCTGCCCTTCACGATCATGTCGTCGAAGAACGGCGCCGCCCGCACGAGCCGCGCGCGGCCGTTGACGCGCAGCGTGTCGCCGCGGCCGGGGATCAGGTAGATCAGCCCGACGTGCGGGTTCGACAGCACGTTGTGGAAACCGTCGGCGCGCCGGTTGCCCGGCCGCTCCGGGATCGCGATCCGGGTGTCGCTCAGCACCAGCGTGAACCCGGCGGGGTCACCCTTCGGCGAGACGTCGCAGGTGCCGTCCGCCGCCGACGTCGCGATGAGCACGAACGGTGACTCCGCGAGCCACTGACGGTCCATTTCGTGCAGCTTCGGGCGCGCCTTGTTCGCCGTGCGCTCCAGTGGCGGCGGCAGGATCTCGCGCAGCTCGGCGGTGGTGGTGACCTCGACGAAGTCCTCAGACAATGTTGTGCTCCCTCGTCACGGCCCGGTCGCCGGCGAACCGGCGGACGTCGAGCCCGGTGATGTCGATGGCCGGGACCCGCCCCAGGTAGAGGTCCCGTACGAGCTCCCCCACGGCGGGGCCCATCTGGAACCCGTGTCCCGAAAACCCGGTCGCGTAGAAGAACCGCGAAAGGTGGACGCTTTCCCCCACGATCTGGTTGCGGTCGGGCGTGACCTCGTACAGCCCGGCCCACCCGCCGCGGATCCCCGCGTCGAGCACCGCGGGCACCCGCCGGGCGGCGATCTCGGCGAGCTTCGGCAGCCAGTCGCCCGGCTGGTACCGGGTGTCGAAGCCGGGGTCGCCGTCACCGTCGCAGAAGGACATCGCCAGGCCGAGGCCCTCGCGGTGGAAGTAGAAGGCCGAGGGCATCTCGATGGTCAGCGGCACCGATTCGGGCAGATCCGCGACCGGTCCGGTGAACACCACCTGCCGCCGGTACGGCCGCACCGGGAGGTCGACACCGGCGAATTCGCCGATCCGCCCCGACCACGCGCCCGCCGCGCAGACCACCGCGTTCGTCCGCACGAAACCGTCGCCGGTCCGGACGCCGGTGATCTCGTCGCCGTCGCGTTCGATCCCGACGACCTCGACGCCGGTCTTCAGCACCGCGCCGTGCCCGCGGGCGGCCCGTGCGTAGCCCTGGACCGCCGAGTCCGGGGTGGCCTTGGCGTCGTCCGGCGACCACAGCGCCGCGACCACGCCTTCGATGTCGATCAGCGGGGAGAACCGCCGCGCCTCGGCGGGCTCGACGAGCCGGCTTCGGACGCCGTAGGAGTTCTGCAACGCGGCACAGCGCTCGAACTCGGGCAGGTCCGCGGGGTCGGTGACCAGGTACAGGTAACCGTCGCGGCGGAAGTCGATCTCGGTCCCGTACGTCTGCGCGAACGAGGCGTACTCGGCCAGCCCGCGCAGCCCGATCTCGATGTTGACGCGTGTGGTGAACGACGACCTGATCCCGCCCGCCGCCTTCGCCGTCGAGCCCGCGCCCAGCGTGTCGCGTTCGAGCAGCAGCACCGAGACCCCGGCGGCGGCGAGCCGGTACGCGCAGCTGACCCCGATGATGCCGCCGCCGATCACGACGACGTCGGTACGTTCAGGAAGTGGCTCCATCCGTGTCCTCGATCCGTTCGTCCTCGGGCGGCGGTCCCGGCGGCGTGCCGTCGCCGAACGGGCGCCCGCCCAGCTGCTCCCGGTGATGCGGCGTCGTCCAGCCGGACAGCTCCGGTCCCAAAGGGACGATCCGCGTCGGGTTCACCTGCTCGTGCACCTCGTGGTAGTGCCGCTTGATGTGGTCGAAATCGACGGTGTCACCGAAACCCGGTGTTTGGAAGAGGTCGCGGGCGTAGGCCCACAGCACCGGCTGCTCGGTCAGCTTGTTCCGGTTGCACTTGAAGTGTCCGTGGTAGACGGAGTCGAATCGGACGAGCGTGGTGAACAACCGGATGTCCGCTTCGGTGATCGTGTCGCCGACGAGGTAACGCTGCCTTTCGAGCCGGTCGGAAAGCGCGTCCAGCATGGCGAAGAGCCGGTGGTACGCGTCGTCGTACGCGCTCTGCTTGGTCGCGAACCCGGCCTGGTAGACGGCGGCGTTCACGTCGGCGAAGACACCCACGTTGACGTCGTCGATCTCGCCGCGCAGCCGCTCCGGGTAGAGGTCGGGCGCGCCGGGCCGGTGGTGGCTGGTCCATTCGGTGGAAAAATCGAGCGTGATCTGTGGATAGTCGTTGCTCACCAGCCACTTGCTCGGAATGTCCACAATGGCCGGAACGCTGATCCCGCCCATATAGTGCGGATCGGCCGCGTGATAGGCCTCGGCCAGGTACTTGATGCCGAGCACCGGATCCCGGTCATCGGGATCGAGGGTGAACCGCCAGCTCTTGTCGTCCTGGATCGGATCGGCCACGGCCACGCTCAGCGCGGACTCGAGTCCGAGCAGCCGCCGGACGATCAGCCCGCGGCTCGCCCAGGGGCAGGCCCGGCTGACCACCAGCCGGTACCTTCCCGCCTCCACCGGCCAGCCGTCGCGGCCGTCCGCGGTGATACGCGCGTCGAAATGGTTGGCGGACCGACGGAACTGTCCTGATGGGTTCTCGGCGGGAAAACGTACCTCGAACCTGCCCGTCTGCGGATCGGTCGGGATCGTCATGTGAGCCACCCTAAAGCGTGAGAAGGTGGTTTCGGTGTGCGTAGACTCTGGCACCCGGCGTGCTCGCACGCCGCCGCGCGGAAGGTGGTCCCCACGATGCCGTTCATGCCCGTCACCGACTCGATGTTCCTCCTCGTGGAAACGCGCGAGCATCCGATGCACGTCGGCGGTCTGCAACTGTTCAAGAAACCCGAGGACGCCGGACCGGACTACCTGCGGGACCTTCGCCGGAAACTGCTCGATTCCGACAACATGCGCGACGTGTTCCGCCGTCGTCCCGCCCGGCCGGTCAACACCGCGGGCCACGTCGCCTGGGCGACGGACAGCGATCTCGAACTCGACTACCACTTCCGCCATTCGGCGCTGCCCCAGCCGGGCCGGATCCGCGAGCTGCTGGAGCTGACCGGGCGCTGGCACAGCACCCTGCTCGACAGGCACCGCCCGCTGTGGGAGATCCACCTGGTCGAAGGCCTGCAAGACGGCCGGTTCGCGATCTACAGCAAGATCCACCACGCGCTGATGGACGGCGTCTCGGCGCTGCGTCATCTGCAAGGCACGCTGTCGGACGACCCGGCCGACCTCGACTGCCCGCCGCCGTGGGGCCGTCGGCCCAAGCCGGACGGCGGTCGCAACGGCAAGGCGTCACCCTCGGTGCTCAGTACCTTCGGCAAGACGGTCAACCAGCTCGCCGGCATCGCCCCCGCCGCGATGAAGGTGGCGCGGGAGGCGTTCCAGGAACACACGCTCACGCTGCCGGCGCAGGCGCCGAAGACGATGCTGAACGTGCCGATCGGCGGGGCCCGCCGGTTCGCCGCGCAGTCCTGGTCGCTGGACCGGGTGCGCAAGGTGGCGACCGCCGCCGGGGTGTCGCGCAACGACGTCGTCCTCGCGATGTGCTCGGGCGCGCTACGGGATTACCTCATGGAACAGAACGCGCTCCCCGACGCGCCGCTGACCGCGATGGTCCCCGTTTCCCTGCGGCGCAAGGACAGCGGGGACGCGGCGGGCAACAACATCGGCGCGCTGCTGTGCAACCTCGCCACCCACCTGACCGACCCGGCCGCCCGGCTCGCCACGATCAACGCGTCCATGCGCAATGGCAAGAAGCTGTTCTCGGAGCTGACCCCGTTGCAGACGCTGCTGCTGTCCGGGATCAACGTCGCCCAGCTCGGCGTGTCGCCGATCCCTGGTTTCGTGAACAATACGAAACCGCCGTTCAACCTGGTGATCTCCAACGTGCCGGGGCCGCGAAAGCAGATGTACTGGAACGGCGCGTCGCTCGACGGCATCTACCCGGCGTCCGTGCTGCTCGACGGGCAGGCGCTGAACATCACGCTGACCAGCAACGGGGACAACCTGGACTTCGGCGTCACCGGCTGCCGTCGGAGCGTGCCGCATCTCCAGCGCATCCTGACCCATCTGGACACCGCGCTCGCCGAGCTGGAACACGCCGCGTCCGTGGGGCGCAGCTGACTCGCGCGTTTAGTCCTCTGAATGCCGTTCTTCCGCATTCAGAGGACTAAACGCGTCGGAACTAGCTGCCGTCGGAGACGTAGATGGCGCCCGGGGTGATCGTGTACAGCTGTCCGTCCGGACCGGCGGTCGCGTCACGTGTGCGGCCGAGGTCGGTCCAGAGCTTGCCGCCGTTTCCGTTCAGATCTAGCTTGAACGTGCCGCCCTTGAGCGAGGCCATGTACAGCGAGCCCTTGTACGCCGCCAGCCCGCTCGGCGTCGCCGAAGACGTCGGCCACGCCTTGACCGGGTTGGTCATCCCCGCCGTGTTGCACGGGCCTTCGCAGGTCGGCCAGCCGTAGTTCTTGCCCGGTTCGACCTTGTTCAGCTCGTCGAGCTTGTTCGCACCGATGTCGGAGACGTACAGCTGCCCGTTCGCCCAGGTCAGGCCCTGGACGTTGCGGTGGCCGTAGGAGTAGACGCGGCTGTTGAACGGGTTGCCCGGCGCGGGCGCGCCGTCGGTGGTGACCCGCAGGACCTTGCCGCCGAGGGAGTTCTTGTTCTGCGCGTTGGCGCCGTTCTGGCCGTCGCCGGTACCCGCGTAGAGGTAGCCGTCGGGGCCGAACCTGATCCGCCCGCCGTGGTGGAAGTTCGCGCCACGCGGGATACCGGTGACGATCGGCGTCGGCGCCTGGCCCAGCTTCAGCTTGGCGATCCGGTTGTCGGAGCTGGTCGTGTAGTAGATGAAGACCGTCTGGTCGGTGGCGTATTTCGGCGAGACGGCGATGCCGAGCAGGCCGGCCTCCGGGGTGACGCTCACCCCGGGGATGGTCTGGACCGTGGTGACCTTGCCCGCCTTGTCGATCTTGCTGATCGTCTTGGCGTCCTTCTGCGTGAAGACGCCGGTGCCGTCGGGCAGGAAATCGATCGACCAGGCCTGGTTGAGGCCGCTCGCGATCTGTTTGATCGCCTGGACCGACGGCGCTTCGGCGGCTGCGGCCGGGACGGCCACGGCAGACGCGGCCGTCGCGGCGGCGAACGCGCAGGTGAGAGTACGACGTAAGGACATGAGACGCCTCCTTCAGCTACACCCCTGGAGCTCGGATGGCGGCGGAAGACGGGTGGTCGGGGTGCACCCGTCGAGTTGGATAGAAACACACCGTGGAATGAAACGGACACCACTGGACGGGCTATCACAGATGAGTCCGGTTAACCGTTGTATGCGCCGAGGGTGACGATCGGGCCAGCTCGATCGGCCATAGGAAGGAAACTTTACAAAATGGCTCGAGAACTTGGACCTTGCGTCTGGTCAGAATCGGCGGCCCGCTTCTAGGGTGACGGGGCTCGTCCCCGTTCGATCCCATGTGGACGTTAGGAGCAGAAGATGATCGAAACCATCGAGGTATGGACCACGCCGGACTTCGTCGAGTACGAAACTCCCATGGAGGTCACCGCTTACGCGGCCCGTATGGAGGACTGATTTCCCACTCGGTGGTGGGGGCCGTCCCCCACCACCGTGCCGCCGTCCCGATCAGCGAGCCGTTGGAGGCAGCATCGTGGCTCTTTCCCCTTCCGCCACGCCGATGTCGCCGTCGGAATTCGTCGCGGCCCTGCGTGGACTTTCCCACCGCTATTGGGGTACTCATCCCTTCCACCGGCGGATGCACGACGGCGAACTGTCCGAGCACGAACTGAAGATCTGGGCCGCGAACCGCTGGTACTACCAATACGTGCTCCCGCAGAAGGACGCCGCGATCATCAGCAACTGCCCGGTGCCGGAAATCCGCCGGGAATGGCTCGACCGCGTCGTCTATCACGACGGGACGAAAGCCGGGGACGGTGGAATCGAGCGGTGGCTCCGTTTGTGCGCCGCGGTCGGACTCGATCGCGAAGAGGTTCTCGATCAGCGGCACCTCGCCCCCGGCGTACGGTTCGCCGTCGACGCCTATGTGAATTTCGCCCGCACGAAACCTTGGCTCGAAGCGGTCGCTTCGGGCCTGACCGAAATGTTCGCCGGCCATCTCATGCAGCGGCGTGTCGCCGACATGCTGGCGAACTATTCGTGGATCGCGCGGGAAGACCTCGATTACTTCACCAACCGGATCGACAAGGTCTCCGGCGAGGGCAAGGGAACGCTCGACATCGTCGTACGGCACGCCGTCACCCGCGAGCAGCAGGAGAAGGCGATCGCCGCGTTGTCGTTCAAGACCGACGTGCTCTGGTCCATGCTCGACGCCATCGAGCGCGCCGCGGCCGAGGAGTAGCGATGACCACCCTCGAAATGGACTCGGTGCCGCGGCTTCGGCGCGGAGTCCGGCTGAGCTATGACCAGACCAGGGAAACGCACGTCCTCCTGTTCCCCGAAGGCGTGCTCGTCCCGAATCCGACCGCCGCGGCCGTGCTCTCGCTCTGCGACGGTGTCGCGGACGTCGCGGCGATCGCTTCGGCTTTGCGCGAACGCTACGCCGGGGTCCGCGAGGAAGAGATCCTGGAAGTCCTGTCCCGGCTGGGAGATCGGCGGATCGTCGAATGGACCTGAACACCTCCACCGCGGCGCCGCCTCTGGGCATGCTCGCCGAGCTGACCCATCGCTGCCCGCTGCACTGCCCGTACTGCTCGAACCCGGTCGAGCTGATCGCCCGTGACGGCGAACTGTCCACAGAGGAATGGCTGTCCGTGCTCACGCAGGCACGGGAACTCGGCGTGCTCCAGGTGCACATGTCCGGCGGCGAACCGCTCGCCCGGCCGGACCTGCCCATCCTGGTCGAGCACGCCACGAAACTGGGTTGCTACGTCAATCTGGTGACATCCGGGCTGGGGCTGACCGGGTCCAGATTGGACGATCTCGTCGAACGCGGCATCGCGCACATCCAGCTGTCCGTCCAGGGCGCGACCGCCGCACGCGCGGACCGGCTCGCCGGCGCACGGGCCCACGACCGGAAACTGGTCGCCGCCGAACTGATCAAGAAGGCCGGGCTGCCGCTTTCGGTGAACGTCGTGCTGCACCGGCAGAACCACGATCAGCTCGCCGGGATCATCGACCTGGCCGAGGAAATGGGCGCGGACCGGCTCGAACTGGCCAACACGCAGTACTACGGCTGGGCCCTGCGGAATCGCGACGCCCTGATGCCCACCCGGCGGCAGCTCGACGAGGCCGAGCCGATCGTGCGCGCGGCCACCGATCGGCTGCGTGGCCGCATGGAGATCATCTACGTCGTCGCCGACTACTACGAGCAGTACCCGAAGCCGTGCATGTACGGCTGGGGCGCGCGGCAATTGACCGTGGCGCCCGACGGGAACGTGCTGCCGTGTCCCGCGTCGACGGCGATCGAGACACTGGAGTTCGACAACGTCCGCGACAAGCCGCTGGCACGGATCTGGTACGAATCCAGTTCCTTCAACGCCTTCCGCGGTGAGGACTGGATGCCGGACACCTGCGGCACCTGCGATCGGCGGTCGATCGACTTCGGCGGCTGCCGATGCCAGGCGTTCCAGCTCACCGGTGACGCCTCGGCTACGGACCCGGTGTGCTCACGTTCGCCGGATCGCGGCGTCGTCGATCTCATCCTCTCCACACCGCCGAAGACGGATGAGCTCGTGATGCGGGGGCCGCGATGAGGGTGATCCTGCTCGGGACAGCGGCGGGCGGTGGCTTCCCGCAATGGAACTGCGCCTGCGCTCTGTGCGTTTCGGGCGCGCCGCCGCGGACGCAGGACTGTGTCGCGGTGAGCGCGGACGGCGAGAGCTGGTACCTGCTTAACGCGTCACCGGACATCCGCGCGCAGATCCTCGCCACGCCACCGCTGCGGGCCGGGCCAGGGCCGAGAGAGATACCGCTGCGAGGGGTGTTGCTCACCGACGCCGAGCTCGATCATTCACTCGGCCTGCTCCTGCTGCGGGAGGCCGGTGGGCTACCGGTCTGGGCACCGGAGGCCGTTCTGGGCGCGCTGTCCGAGCAGTTCCCCGCACGGTCGATCATCGACGGTTACGGCGGCTGGGAGTGGCTGCCGTCGTCGGAGGTCTCCATCGACGGGCTCCGGGTGAGCACGCTTCCCGTGAGCGACAAGCGGCCGAAGTACGCGCGTTCGTCCACTGAGGACGGTCCGTGGGTGGTCGCGTACCGGATCGAAGACGTCGAGACCGGCGGTGTCTTCGTCTACGCGCCTTGCCTGAAGAGCTGGCCGGACGGGTTCGACGACTTCACTCGCGACGCCGGCCTGGTGTTGCTGGACGGGACCTTCTACGCGCCGGACGAGATGTCGGGCGCCACCGCGGCCAAAGTCGGTGACGGCGCCCAGCTGGCGATGGGCCATCTGCCGATCACCGGCAGTCTCGCGAAGCTCCGGCCCGGCCCGCGCTGGGCGTACACCCATCTGAACAACACGAATCCGGTGGTCGATCCCGCCTCGCCGGAACACACCGCCGTACTGGACGGCGGCGCCTCACTTCCTTTGGACGGCACCGAATTCAAGCTTTAGGCGACACCTTCGGGGCTCGCTCCCGAAACGGGGACGGCGTCGGCGGTGAGGCGGTCGATCTCCGCGAGTTCGTCCACGGAGAGTTCGACGTCGGCCGCCGCGAGACTGGCTTCGATGTTGGCCGCCTTGCGCGCGCCCACGATCGCGACGTGCACACCCGGCCGGGCGAGCGTCCAGGCGATGGCGAGCTGACTGACCGAGATCCCTTTGCCCGCGGCGAATTCCTTGAGCCTGTCGACGATGGCGAGGTTGCGCCGGAAGGTCTCCCCGGTGAACGCCGACGACCGCGAACGCCAGTCGGTTTTCTCGAACGTCGTCTCCGGCGTGAAGGATCCGGTCAGCAGGCCACTTCCCAGCGGGCTGTACACGAGCACGCCGATGTCGTTCTCCCGCGCGTACGGCAGAGGATCGGTTTCGAGGTCGCGGCGGAACAGGTGATACGGCGGCTGAAGGGTTTCCACCGGGCGGGTCCTGTCGAAGTCGGCCAGCCCCGCGGCGTCGTAGTTCGAGACACCGACATGCCGGATCTTCCCGGCGTCGACGAACTCTTGCAGGATCCCCGCGGTCTCCTCGGCGGGCGCGTCGGAATCGGGCCAGTGGATCTGGTAGAGGTCGATGTGATCGATGTCGAGGTACCGAAGGCTGTCCTCGATCCCCTGTGCCAGCCACTCGCGCCGGGAGTCACGCGGCCGTTCGGAACGCGGCTTGATGCCGCCTTTCGTTGCTATGACCAGGTTGTCGCGGTCGCGCTTGAGTTCTTCGCGCAACGCCTTCCCGAGCATCGCTTCGGATTTCCCGAAACCGTAGGCCTGAGCGGTGTCGAAGAAGGTGACCCCGAGTTCGCGGGCGTGGTGGATCGCGGCGATCGCCGCGTCCTCGTCGAACGAACCCCAGTCCCCGCCGAGCTGCCAGGTGCCGAAGGCGATCCTCGACACCTCGAGGCCGCTCCTGCCCAATGTCGTCGTACGCATGCCCTCCAGCAGAGCACAGACATCGGATCAGTGCACCGGATCTCCCGGCCAACGAAACCCCCAAATAACTGTTTGACGGTCAGCGTCCCGGCAGTCGATACTCGGCCGCATGCCCGAATCCCCCGGCCTCGACGGATTGCGCGTCCTCGCCCATCCCGTCCGGCTGCGTATTCTGTCGCTTTTGACCGGTGCCGCGATGAGTGCGGCCGAAGCCGCGCGTGAACTCGGTGAGACACAAGCGAATGTCAGCTATCACCTGCGGCGGCTGCACGAGGCCGGACTGCTCGACGTCGTCGAGGAGGTCCGGATCCGGGGCGGGCTGGCGAAACGCTACCGGCACGATCCGGAGTCCGGGACGCGGTTCACGTCGATGAATCCGGAGGAGGACCGGCTTCTCATCACGACGATGGCCTCCGAACTCGAACGCCGCAGCGAGTTCCACGTCCGCGGCGAACACGGGCTGACGGCCGACGTGGAGATGTGGGTCGACCGTGAGACCTGGAAGAAGGCGCTCGCCCACGCCCATGAACTGAGCGAGCTTCTGCACTCGGCCGCGAAACCGCCCCGCACCCGGGGGACGATCCCGGTCAGCGCGACGGTCGCGATGTTCGAGATGAGGCGACCGTGACCTCTTTGCGTGAACCGCTGCGTCACCACAACTTCCGGTGGCTGATCGGCGGCCGCACGTTCGGGGAGTTCGGCAACGCCGTCGCCCCGCTCGCGCTGGCTTTCGCGGTGATCGACCTGACCGGTTCGGCCGTCGACATCGGCATCGTCGTCGGGGCACGGTCGGTGGCGAGCGTCGTCCTGCTGCTGTTCGGCGGGGTGCTGGCGGATCGGCTGCCACGCTCGGTGATCCTGCAAGGCACCGAAGTCGCCGCCACGCTGACCCAGGCGCTCATCGCGGCGAGCGTCCTTTGTGGATTCGCTTCGATCCCGCTGCTGGTCGGCTTGAGCGTGGTCAACGGCGCGGTGGCCGCGATCTCGGCGCCCGCCTCGGCGTCGCTGACCCCGTTGACGGTGCCCGCCGCCCTGCTGGCGCAGGCCAATGCCCTGGCCAGGCTGCTCTCGAACTCCGGCCGGATCGCCGGCGCCGGACTCGGCGGCATCCTGGTCACCGCGGTCGGCCCCGGCTGGGCGCTCGGCGGCAACGCGCTGCTGTTCCTCGGCTCCGCCCTGTCCTACCGGCGCATCCGCCTCAACCGCCGGGAGCGGGTCCCCGGCAGCCGTCCACTGGCGGAACTCGCCGAAGGCTGGCGCGAGTTCCGGTCACGGACCTGGGTGTGGGTCGTGGTCGTGCAGTTCATGGTGGTGAACGCCGTCATCGCCGGCGGGATCGGGGTGCTCGGCCCGCTCGTCGCCGACGGCAGTTTCGGGCGCACCGGCTGGGGGTTCGCCCTCGCCGCGCAGACGATCGGCTCGCTCGCCGGCGGGATCCTCGTGGCCCGCTGGCAGCCGCGGCGCGCGCTGTTCGTCGGGGTCGCGGTGATCCTTTTCGAAGCGCCGCCGTTGATCCTCCTCGGCCAGGCGCCGTTGCTGCCGCTGCTGCTGGCGGCCATGTTCGTCTCGGGCCTGGCGATCGAGCAGTTCGTGGTGGCGTGGGACGTCTCGCTGCAGGAGAACGTGCCCGAGGACAAACTCGCGCGCGTCTACTCCTACGACATGCTCGGTTCGTTCATCGCCCTGCCCCTCGGGCAGATGGCGGCGGGGCCCGCCGCGCAGCACTTCGGGGTCGGCACGACCCTGCTCGCGTGCGCCGCGCTGGTCGTGGCCGCCACCTGTCTCGCGCTGTGCAGCGGCCAGGTGCGCGGCCTCGTCCGGAAGACCCACGCCACCCGGCCCTGACCCCGCCCCGAGAAGCGATAGCAAAGGTCCCTTGCTCCCTTTCCGCTGGTCACGGCCAGGGACGGACCTCTTCGAGGAGTTTCGCGACCGCGAGCACCAGGTCGTCGGAGTGCCTCGGGCCGACGATCTGGAGACCGACCGGGAGCCCGCCGGAGGTGCGGCCCGCCGGGACGCTGATGGCGGGCTGCTGGGTCATGTTGAACGGATAGGTGAACGGCGTCCAGTCCGGCCAGCCGCTCAGCCCGCTGCCCGGCGGCACCTCGTGCCCGGCCTCGAAGGCGGCGATCGGGAGGGTCGGCGTGATCAGCACGTCGTGGCGCGTGTGGAACTCGCCCATCAGGATGCCCAGCGCGGCCCGCTCGGCGTTGGCGCCGAGATAGTCGCTCGCCGAGAAGGTCTTGCCGAGCTCCCACACCTTCCGCAGCCCGGGATCGACCTTGGTCTCCGAACCGGCGGGGAAGGTGTCCAGCCACTTGGCCGCCCCCGTCGACCACAGGATGTCGAAGGCGGCTTTGGGGTCGCCGAAGCCGGGGTCGGTCTCTTCGATGTGCAGGCCCGCGTCGCCCAGCGCCTGGACAGCCGACTTGACGATCGCCGCGACCTCCGGGTCGACGTCGACGTAGCCGAGCGTCGGCGAGTAGGCGGCGTTCAGTCCGCGCACGTCCCGGCGGACGGCTTCGCGGAAGGTCGAGACGGGCGGGGCGAGTGCCGCCGGGTCGCGGTAGTCGGGCATCGCGAGGACGTCGAGGAGCAGTGCCGTGTCGTCCACCGAACGCGCCATCGGGCCGGCGTGCGAGAGCGGTCCGAACGGGCTCGCCGGGAACAGCGGGATCCGGCCGTGTGTCGGCTTGAGACCGACGATCCCGCAGAACGAAGCCGGAATCCGGATCGAGCCGCCGCCGTCCGTGCCGACGGAGAGCTCGCCCATCCCCGCCGCGACCGCCGCGGCGCTCCCACCGCTGGACCCGCCCGCCGTCGTCGACAGGTCGTGCGGGTTGCGGGTGATACCGGTCAGCGTGTTGTCGGTGACGCCCTTCCACGCGAGTTCCGGCGTCGTGGTCTTTCCCAGCAGCACCAAGCCGTTCTCACGCAGCCGCGCGGTGACCGGGCTGTCGACGTCCCACGGCTGGTCGGGGTCGATGCACCGCGAACCGCGCAGCGTCGGCCAGCCCTGCGTCAGGAACATGTCCTTGATCGAGGCCGGGACGCCGTCGAGCCAGCCGATCGGATTGCCGTCCCGCCAGCGGATCTCGGACGCCTTCGCCTGTTCGAGCGCTCCATCCGCGTCGACGAGGCAATAGGCGTTGGTCTCGCCGTCGCGTTCTTCGATGACCCGCAACGCGTTCTGGGTGGCCTCGACCGGCGACAGCTCCCCGGTGGCATACGCGGAGACGAGCTCACTCGCGGTCAACTTGGTGTCGTTCATCCGGCCCCTAACCTTGGCGAAGCGTCTCCGACGGCACGTATCCGAGCTGCTTGTCCACGACGTTGCGCAGCGGCTCCCCCGCGCGCCAGCGACGGAAGTTGTCCGCGAACACCTCTACCAGAGTATTACGCCAGCCGACGAAGTCGCCCGACATGTGCGGCGAGATCAGCACGTTCTCCATGGTCCACAAAGGACTCTCGGCGGGCAGCGGCTCGGTGTCGAAGACGTCGAGCGCGGCACCCCCGAGCGAGCCGTCCCGCAGGGCGCCGACCAGGTCCGAAGTGACGACCAGTTCCCCGCGGCCGACGTTGACGAACCGGGCGCCGGGCTTCATCGCGGCGAAGGCTTCGGCGTCGAACATGCCCTTTGTCTGCCCGGTCAGCGGCGCGACCGCGACGACGTAGTCCGCCTCGGGAAGGTGGCGAGTCAGGTCCGAAGAGGAATACACGTCCCCGAAGTCCGGATCGCCCTCACGAGGACGGCGGCCGACACCCGCCACCGACATCCCGGCCGCCCGCAGCATCCGCGCGATCGACCGGCCGATCGGCCCGGTGCCGACCACGAGGACCCGGCGGCCGGAGATCCGTTCACTCTCCCGGTGCTTCCACCGCCCTTGCCGCTGGAGGTCCCACGAACGGACGAAATCCTTGGCGAACGTGAGGACGACTCCGAGGACGTACTCGGCTATCGCCCCGTCGAACACGCCACGCGAGTTGGTGAGCACGACGTCGCTCTCCTGCAGCCCCGGGAAGAGCACGGGGTCGACGCCCGCGCTGGCGATGTGCAGCCAGCGCAGCCGGTCGGCCGCGTGCCAGGCACCCGGGACGGCGGTCGAAAGGAAGTCGTAGACGAAGAGCGCGTCCGCTCCGGATAACGCGTCGGCCAAGCCGGCCTCGTCGGTGTAACGAACCACCGCTTCGTCTTCGATAGCGCGCATGTCCGGTGGGCGTGTGTCTCCGCAGAGCACCGCCAGCACAGGGGTCTCCGAGGCGATCACGTTGACACCGTAAAAGTGGCTCGTATGATTGTCAACAATCCGAGGAACGACCCCCGGAGCACCGGACCTGTGACAGCAGAAGCTTTCCGGAGGCTGAGACTTGGATTTCGACTTACTGGAGTTCGAAGGCCCGTTGGCGCAGCGCGGTATCGGCGTGATCGCTCCCTTCGACCTTGCCCTGGAACGCGAACTGTGGCGCTGGGTGCCCATGGAGGTCTCCCTCCATCTGGCGCGGACGCCGTACGAGCCCGTGCCCGTCAGCATGGAGATGGCCCAGCTCGTCAGTGACAGCAGGCACCTCGCCGCCGCCACGAGAGACGTGCTCCACGTGGAGCCCGAAGTCGTCGCCTATCTGTGCACCTCCGGCAGTTTCGTCAACGGTGTGGACTACGAACGCTCGCTGACCAAGGCGATCTGCGACGCGGGCGCGCTGGACGCCGTCACCACCTCCGGCGCCCTGGCCGAGGTCCTGCACCAGCTCGACCTCCACCGCGTCTCGGTACTGACGCCCTACGACGGCGACCTGACCGGGAAGCTGCACGACTTCCTGGACGAACTCGGCGTGCGTACCGTCTCGAGCGATCACCTCGGCCTGGGCGGCGGCATCTGGAAGGTCAGCTACCGGACCATCGCCGAACGCATCCTCGCCGCGGATCACGCCGACGCCGAAGCCATTTTCGTCAGTTGCACCAACCTCCCCACCTACGATCTGATCGAGCCGCTCGAAAGCGCGCTCGGCAAGCCCGTCCTCACCGCGAACCAGCTCACGATGTGGGCCTGCCTCCGGCGGATGAACCTGCCGATCGTCGGGCCCGGCAAGTGGCTCCGGGAGGTCGACTGACCTCTTCGCCTACGATTGTCGACAATCTGTCCTCCGGAGGTCCCGTGCCCATCACCCCGTTCAGCCCACCCGAGCCGCCGTCCGAGACGACCACGATCGGATTCATCTATCCCGATCACGCGGCCGAAGACGACTACCCGCTCGCGGAGCAGCTCCTCGGCGGCGACATGGCCGGGATCAAGCTGCCCGTCGAGCACATCTACGGGACCGATCTGCACGCCGTGCCCGAGCTACTGGACCTCGGCAGCGAAAGCCGTCTCGCCGACGGCGCCGCGCTGCTGGCCAAGCACGAGCCGGACGCGGTGGTCTGGGCGTGCACCAGTGGCAGCTTCGTCTACGGCTGGGATGGCGCCCGCGACCAGGCCGACCGGCTGGCCGCCGTCGCCGGCGTCCCGGCGTCGAGCACCTCTTTCGCCTTCGTCCACGCCGCTCACGCCCTCCGCGTCCGGCGGGTCGCGGTCGCCGCCAGCTATCCGGACGACGTCGCCCGGCTGTTCGTCGAGTTCCTCGGCGCAGGTGGGATCGAGGTGGTCTCGATGGGCAGCGCGGACATCGACACCGCCGCCGAGGTCGGCGAACTCAGCCCGGAGGCCGTCATCGAGCTCGCGGCGAGCGGCGACCACCCGGCCGCCGACGCGCTCCTCGTCCCCGACACCGCCATGCGGACACTCGGCGAGATCAACACTCTCGAGACCCGGCTCGGCAAGCCGGTACTGACCGCCAATCAGGTCACCGTCTGGGAGGGCCTGCGGCTGACCGGGAAGTCCCCGCTCGTCCGCACACTGGGCGCGCTGTTCGGGCAGAGGGGCAGCTGAACCATGTCCTTGCCGGATATCGAGCCGGTCAGCCGGGAATCGACCGCCGGGATCATCGCGCGCCAGTTGCGGGACGCGATCATGACCGGCGCTCTCCCTCCCGGCACCCAGCTCGGTGAAACGGACCTGGCCTCCCGGTTCCAGGTCTCGCGGGGACCGCTGCGAGAGGCGATGCAGCACCTCGTTTCCGAAGGACTCCTGCGCAGCGAGCGCCACCGCGGACTGTTCGTGATCGACCTCGAACCCGGCGACGTCTACGACATCTACTCGGCACGCTCGGCCATCGAGCGCGCCGCGATGCTGCGGGCACTGCGCGGCGACCGGGAACGGGTCGCCACCGAACTCGAACAGGCCGTGGCCGCCATGGCCGCCGCCGCGGACGACGACGATCCCACCGCGCTCTCCTGGGCGGACCTCCGTTTCCACGAGGCGCTGATCGCCGCCTCCGGCAGCAAACGGCTCGTGCGCATGGCCCGGACCCTGCTGATCGAGACCCGGATGTGCCTCACCGCGTTGCAGGGGACCTACCAGCGGGTCGAGGAGCGGGTCACCGAGCACACCCGGATCATCGAGGCCCTGCGGGCCGGCGACGAAGAGACCGCGCTGTCGTTGCTGGAAGCCCACATGGAGGACGCCGTCCAGCGGCTGGCCCCGGGGACCAGCCTGCGGGAGGGCGAGGCTCCCGCGGTTCCGTAGGGATTCAGGCACGGCGCCGCGCCCCGAGCACCGGCTGCCCACCCGTCCCGCCACGGAACTCCCTGTCCCACGGCCAATTGCCGTGCTCGTCCTCATAGACCAGTTGCAGGGCACGGAATTCTTCGCCGTACATCAGCACAGCGGTGAGCAGGTGCGCCGACGGCGTATCGAGTGGAACGACCTCGAACGCGGGCCATCCGACCGCGGCGGGCAGCACCTCACCCGGCTCCGGCGGCCCCGACCGGACCACCCGCCGGGCGAAATAGTTCAGCAGCTGACCGGATCTTCGCTCTCTCAGGCCGGTGACGGCGAGCTCCGGCAGCCCGGCGTCGGTGAGCCCGACGGTGTACGCGAGAGCGGGTTGTGCGATTCCGCTCTCGACCGTCTGCACCATCCAGCCGTGCTTCCGGATCAGTGGACGGACCTCCTCCACGAGGTAGTCGTCGCGGGTCTTCCCGGGGTTGTCGCAATGCCAGCACATCGGTGCTCCTCCAGTCGTCGAATCCGATGATCGACACTGTGCACCGGGACACCGACAAAAACTCGCGGCCAGGATCGAAACGGGTTCGCCGAATGGAAATCTCGCGCCGAGTTTTCCTTGTGCAGCAACGCTTATCTCGCTCCAGAAGAAGTTGCCTCATGACTTGCCGACTTCGAATGCCGCGAAGATGTCCTTCGGGCCACCGGGTACGCCGGGTCGACGAACCGGGCGGTGTGGTGATTCGTGTGGCGCCACGTCGCGGTGTCCCGAATGTGGCATCGGAGACGCTGAGCGTCTCCAATGCCACATTGGCAGCATCGGGTTTCCACCAGGCACGTTCACCACTCGCGATCCAAGTACATGAAGGC
>NZ_JBHXJK010000084.1:0-38475 GCF_042723255.1 Amycolatopsis thailandensis | reverse complement strand
CTGAGCGTTGCGAACGTGGCTTTCGCAACACCCGAAACCGGCAGGTGGGCAGGCCAGGCACACGCCACCTTTGCCTTATCCCTCAATAACTCTCGGGCTTGGCTGACGGCGAAGTTCCGCTTGTCGTGCTCGTCGAAGTGGTGGCTCACGCGTCTGGTGAATAGGAGTCACGCGGCGCTGCGACTCGGCGGTGATCATGTCGAGCACGCTACGAGATGTCCTGAGAAAGGCCCGGCATCACTCGTACGCGTACGAGTGATGCCGGGTTTCGCGCAGTCGTCCGACGCGTCCGCGGAGTGGCTATCGCGTGTGCTTGTCCAGTTCGTCCATCGCCTGGTTCGCGGTCTTGCCGATCAGGGCCGGGGTGACGTCGGCGCGTTCCTCGGTGACGGTTTTCACGACGTCGGGCCGTTCGTTCTTGGTGCCGTAGGCGACCATGGCGTCGAAGAGCGCGTTGCTCTGGTCGACCATCTGTTTGGTGACGACGACAGTGTCGCCTTCATCGGTCAGCACGGAGACGAGGGCCGGCGAAAGGGTGGTCATCGTCCTGATGAATTGATCTCGCAGTGCCCTGTCCTTGTTGAAGATGTCCATGATGTCTTTCCCGGTGTCCATGATCACCCGCCCATAGTGCGTCAGAGCGGGACTGGCGTTGCGCTGCATCAGGTCGCGGACGTGCCCGGCCCCCGCGAGGATGTCGTCGGCGGGGACGTCGATGTCGGGGAACTGGTCCATGTCGGTGTCGCTGATGATGATCGGGATGAAGCAGATGCACAGCAGGAACACATACTCGTGCTCCCGGCCGAGCACGCCGACCTGTTGCCAGGATTGTTGTGCCGCCAGGGTTTCCGGTGTGTTCTGCCCGTACAGGTCCCGGGCCGCCAGCACGGTGGCCTGCGCGGCGCTGAAGAACGCCGAGGTGGGGACGAGGTAGGTGGTCAGCGCGCGGAAGGCGATCTGCTCGGCCCTGTCCTCGCCGATGGCCTGAGCCATGATGACGTAGGCGCGGTTGGCGATCCCGCTGTTGTAGTGCACACCCCCGTTGTCCATGCAGGTGTACACGTACTCGTCCATGTGATCCGGTTGCCAGAACTTGGTTTCGTCGTTCCCGTCGTTGCCGTTGTTCGGATCGGCCATGTTCCGGATGACGCCTGCCGCGGATCCGGCCCCGATCGTCCAGTCGGTGGTGACGACTTTCCCGGTCGCGTGCCGTTGCACCATCTTGCCGAAGATGTCGGCATAGCTTTCGTTGAGCGCGCCGGGTGATCCGAGGTAGTCGAGATTGGCGGTGTACTGGATGACGCCGTGGGTGAGTTCGTGGCCCGTCACGTCCGGGGTCACCATGTTGTCGCCGAAGTACATCGCGTCCCCGCCCCAGCCCGCGTTGACCCAGTCGACCGCGTGGCGGACGTGCGAGAGGATGGTCATTCCCTTGCCGTCGATCCCGTCACGGCCGAACTTGTCCCGGTAGTAGGTGTAGGTGGCGCCGGTCCAGTCGTAGGCCTTGTCCGCGTCGAGCACGTCGTTCGGCCCGACGTGGTGGCCGCCCGCCCATACCGTCTCCGGGTTCGGCGCCTCCTCGCTGTCGGTCCCCTGGTGCTGGTCGTCGAGGACCTTGATGTCGCGGCCGGTCTCGAACTTGTTGTCCGACCACCGCAGGTGACCGTTGTGCGCGTCGACGTAGTAGTCGTTCGAGGTGTTGCTCGACGGGTCGGACAGCCACACCCGCCACACCAGCCTGGTGTCGGTCTTCCTGTCCTTCGCCGGACGCTCACCCCGGACGAACAGCTGGATCGGCGCGATCAGTTTGCCTTGGGGCAAGGCCTTGCGGGCGACCGCGAGCGCCTTGTCCGCGCCGACGTCCGGGATGGTGGAAACCGGGGTGAGATCGGGCCGGGCACTGCTGCTGATCGCTCGCACGCTTTCGCCACCGGTGTTCAGGTGCATGATGACCACGGCGTTGTGCACCGGGACGCCGTCGACCGTCTGCTGGTAGCGGATGTGCTTCTGGCCCAGCCGGTCGGTGTCCTCCTGGACCTGCTGGAGCTGCCGGGCCGGGTCGGGCAGGCCGAACAGGGCGGCGTGGTCCGTCAGCCAGCCGCCGGTTCCGCTCCTCAAGGGACTGTTGACACCGATCAGGGACGGCACGTCGAGTTGGGTGTCCATGGCCAGCAGGAAGTCGCTGCCCGATTCCTGGCGCAACCGGTCGATGGCGGCCGCGGTCGCGGACGGGTAGCCGCCCATCGCCGGTCTGCCGCCCGCCGCCACCGTCGTGCTCGCCACGAGCGCGATCACCATCGCGAGCACGGCGAACCTGTGCCGCGGCCCCGCCTGCGGGATCCGGGTGACCGCGATCGCGCAGAGCTTGCCCAGACCCGCGATCACCAGCACCCAGGCACCCGTGAACCCCGCCGCCACCAGCCACGGCGTGCTCAGGGTCAGCAACGCCGGTCCGCCGGTCGTGTTCAAGGTGTCGACGAGCAGCAGGCCACCGCCGACCGTGACGACGTAGCCGAGGCCGATGCCGAGCACGCCGGCGAGACCGCAGCCGCGCCACCGGGCGAGGAATGCCGTGACCAGCAGAGCCGCCGCGGGTCCGAGCAGCACCCACAGCAACGGCGAGGCCTGGCCCAGCAGTTCGACCGGCCAGATCCGCCCCGTCCAGCCGGTGCCCGCGAACCGCCAGTCGACCGGAGCGCCGAGCCCCGCGCCGAAGGCGGTGAACACTCCCCCTGCCCCGCGGCGAAGCTGGTCGGCCGCCGAGGCGTCGAACCCCGAGCCGGTGGCCGCGATCAGCAAGCCGAGCCAGGTCGCCCCGAGACCGGCGAGCGTCCCGATGACGGCTTTCGCGGCCCCCAGCCCGAATCTCGTGGGCCACGCGTACCCGGCGCGTGATGACGTGTTGTCGTTACGCATTCGCATAGTCCTTGTCCGTAGTCAGGCGTGGAGTTACCGGACCTGCGTGGCGTCCGGGACCCGGCGCCATTTCTGCTGGGCCGATCCCGTGCATGCCGAGATCCGCAGTGCTTCACCGACCGCGGCCGAGGTCAGGCAGCCGCCCGTGCCGTTGGCCAGCTTCAGCCAGCCTCCGCCGGCGTCGGCCAGCGACCACCGCTGACCGGCGGCGCCTTCGGAATAGGCGACCAGTTGTGTCTGGTCGTCCGGTCCCCTGCCGAGCACCTTCGAGCCGCCGTAGCCGGTCTCGATCACCCAGCTCCCCGTGCCCTGTTCCCGCAGGAGCCATTGCTGGGGCTGCGGCCACCAGGGTTTGGGGTTGCGTGCCTGGATCTTCGTGCCCGGGGTGCGGTCGCCGAAGTCGAGGTCGACGGCGAAACCGTCACTCGAGACCAGCGCCTCGGTGGGCTGCTTCGTCGGTGGCAGAACGGCACTCAGCTCCGCCGGCTGCCACCGCTGTGCCGCACGGCCGTCGCATTCCGCGGCGACCAGCCCCGCCCCCGCGTTGCCCGCGGTGAGACAGGTGCCATCGGTGTTGTCCATCAGGTTGTACCAACCGGAACCGGCGGGGCGGAACATCCAACCCTGGTACGCACCACCCGGCACGTAGTCGACCAGGTTCGCCCCGTGCGACGCCGACGTGTCCAGCAGCAGGTCCTTGCCGTCCGGGTTGCCCGAGTTCGTGGCCTGGGTTTCGATCAGCCAGTTGCCGTTGCCCGCGTCGTGGAACGCCCAGCTCTTGTCGTCACCGGCGAACGTGGTCGCGCCCGCGCCGGTGACCGGAGCCCCGGCGTTCGAACCCGGGGCGGCGAGCAGTCCGGTGGCCGACTTCAGCTTGCCCGACTGCCCGTCCTTCACCGGCGCGTCGGCCAGTTGCCCGGGAGTCTTGCCGTCCTCTCCCTTCGCCGGGGTGTTCGGCGCGAAGATCGTGCCGCAGAGCACCTGCCACGTCTCGCACACCGAACTCGGCCCCGATTCCAGGGTCTCGCTGCCCGGCTGAGCCTGGTACCCGTGTTTGCCGAAGCGGGCGAGCTTGCCGTCGCTGATCAGGACGAACTCGCTCCACCCCGAGGAGCACGCCCACTGAGTGGGCACCGGACGGCGGCAGCCGCCCGGGATCCCGATACCGAAGGCCGCGTCGACCTTCTTCCGGAACGTCGTCCCGGCGGGATCGGCCTGCTTGAGCGTGTGCCACATCTCGCCGGTGCCGCGGACGGTGCCCGCCACCGTCTGGAGCGGGAACCCGCCGAACCGGACGTCCACCACCTTGTCACCCTTGATCAGGTAGGCGGTGTCCAGGGACTGGCCATCGGCGAACGCGGCGTCGACCCCGGTGTCGAAACCGGTACCACGCAACGAAGGCCAGCGTTCCGCGATGGGCGCCGGGCCCTCGCGCAACCAGTCGGAGCCGCGGTCCCCGCCCAGGCCGAGAACGAGGTACTGGTCACCGCTGAACAGGTACGCCTGCCGGTTCTCGCCGGGGATGACGAAGCCGCCGTCGATCTTGTTCGCGAACCTGGTCCCCCGGAGAGCGGGCCAGGTTTCGTAGATGCCCTTGACACCGCCGTCGATATGGGTGCTGCCCTCGACCTTCGCGTACGCGGGACCGTGGAACACATACACGTCGTCGTGGTCCAGCGTGAGCGCGGCGTCGATCGGCCGTCCCGGTGTCGGGCCGGGATCGGTGATCGAGCCGAGGCGCACACTGTCCGGTCCCTTACCCGGGGTGCCGACACACTTCAGAGAACTGCCCTTTTGCGTCCGGGCGAACTGGGTGAGGCAGGCACTCAGCGCGCGCTGGCCGAACGCGTTCGGGTGAATGGCCTCCTGCGCCGCACCCTGGAAGTTCGGCTGCGGCAGCCACGGCTTGTCGATACCGGGCACCCAGCGCACCCATTCCGCCTTCTCCGCGGGCAGCGGATTCGCGGCGCTGTTCCCGGCTGCCGCCTGGCTCGCCCTGTCCGCGCACAGTTCGTGGCCGTCGAACGCGTCCCGCAGATCCAGGAAGTCCGCGCCGACCGAGGAGGCCGCGCCGCGGAGCATCCCGCCGATGGCGGGGATCACCTTGTCGTGCGCCCAGGTCGCGTCGTCGTTGTAGAACGGGCAACCATCCCTGGTGTATCGCTGATAGTTCTCTTCCTTCTCGCGGAACCGGGAGCCCACCGGCATCGGCGCGGGATAGGACTGCAGCACCAGCCGGTAGGAATCGCGCTGGTAGCCGAGATCGGCCATGGTGTCGATGATCTTCTGCAGGGTGGCGTGGATCTTCGGCTGCGTCTCCCGCAGCCCCTTGTCCAGCTTCTCCTGCTGGGTCTTGTTGCACCTCGCGGAGGTGGCCGGGTTGAGATAGTTGGTCGCGCAGGTCGTCACGATGTCCGAGAAGCCGAGATCGTTGCCGCCGACCGAGACGGTGATCAGCTTGACCTCGTTGTCCGCCGCCACCTTCTCCAACTGCTGGATCTGCGGTTTCTCACCCTTGAAGGTCTCCGCGAGGACATGCTGGGTCAGCGCCCCGGAACAAGCCAGGTTGAACCGTCGTTCCGGTGGCACCCCGGCGACGTCGGCACCCTTGATCTCGGCGACATCGGACCGGTCGCATTTGTTGCCACTCTGGTAGCCGGTGTTGTCCACATAGGCGCTCATCCCCCGGTCGGTCCCCCAGACCGAGTCCTTCTCCGGGGTGTTCGCGTTGCCCGCCCAGCGTCCTGCCTCACCGGAGATGTACGAGTCGCCCATGGACACGATCGCCGGGGACCTCAGCGAGCACGAGTAGTCGTCGCCCGCCACCCGGAGGTTCGAGGCGGGTACAGGGAGACACTTGTCCTCTCCGGCTTTGCGGAGGGCCTTGTCGGTCTCCTTGCGGAACACGACCGGGTAGTGATCCGAGTCCGTCGAGGTGATGTAGCTCTGGCGGAATCCGGTGTACTCCTGCCTGTCCCGCTCGGGGGAAGGCATATGCGGGGTGGTGGCGGGGAAACCGTTGGCGATCATGTAGTCGTACTTGCTGCGTTGTTCCCTGCCCACCTTGAAGGTGTTCTTCGTCGAGCCGACCGCTGCCTCACCGGGGTCCAACGGGAGATCCGGGTCGAGGCGGTTCCCGTTCTCGTCGAGATCCCCGAGGACGAGGGTTTCCATCTCCCGGTTGTAGTCCCCGACGACGGCGTAGCGCTCACCGAGCCGCGTGGAGACCGGGGCGACCAGCTTGTCCACGTCGTTCTCTTTGTCGCCCTTGGACTCCGCGTGCAGGTTGTAGACCCAGGTGTCGCCGAACTTCAAGCCGAACAGGGGCTTGGCGGCGAACATCAGCCGCCAATCGCCGCGCGTCTTGAGCTCGGGGTACTTCTTGGCGTCCTCGTCCAGTTTCCTCGGCTCGACCAAGGCGGGCTGGATCCGGCACGCGCTGGCCGGCTGATCGGAGATCATCGCCAGCGTCCGCTCGCTGCTCTTGGTCTTCAGCAGGTACACATGGAACGTGTCGCTGTGCGGCGCGGGGAACTCGATCTTGAGGTGCGCGTACCGGGTCTTGCCGAACTCGCTGGTCTTGTACTTGTCGGAGGTGAAGTCGTCCATGCACCCGCGAGGCGAGTCGGCGTACTGATCGTCGGGATCGGCCGAGGTGGTCAAGTCACCGGTACCGTCGTCGGCAGCACCGTTTCCTTCGACGTCGGTGACTTTCGCGCCGGTGTTCTCCAGCGATTTATCCCAGTTGTCCGAGTGTTCCTGCAGTGCCATCACACGCAGTCCGTGCGCGCGCATCATTCCCGGAATGATGCTTCCCCACTTGTTGACGCCGCTGACACTGCCACGCATGTTCCAGGTGGCCACTCGGAGATCGGTCACCGCGGCGACCGCCGGTGCCGCCGCGGACACCAGAGCGGGGAGCAGGCCCGCGATCAGGGACAGAGCGAGAACCACGGAGACTCTTCGTCTCTGCGCAGGAGCAGGTAACACAAGTCCTCCAAAATCACGGAATCGCCGGCATCAGCGCAGCGAAAAGATCCGGTCGGCGCCGGTCGCGACGCTGATCCGGGAATCGACACTCGACGGTGACGCGAAGACAAAAGTGCGAGCCGCGCAATTCACGGCATTCGCTCAGGAAAGAGGGTTACTTCCGGATCCGGTTTCGCCCGGCGGGGGAATCGTCCGCACAGCACAAGGTCGTTCGCATACAGACTCTCCCGCGTTCCGACGCCCCAGGACGCCGACCGCACCCAGCGCACGGTCAGACCTACTCACGGGTCAAGTAAACCGGCGCGCAGGTCGAGCCAAACAGTCAAATGCCCTTCGGTTCAGAGAACTGTGTCCGCCGGGGAAGATCGACTCCTGGCCCGTCCCGCCCACCGGGAACACGCGGCTACTACATCCGTCCCGGAGGCAAACGGGACTACTCCCCCACTTCTCGTGGCAAACCTTTGACAGTGTCCACCGGTGCTGACCCGGAAGCCTGCCCCTGGCTGATGGGGCTCGCCTCGCTTCATCGTGCGCCGCGTTCAGGCACCGCGCCGGGCACGGCTGGTGAGGGAACCGGGGGGTAACGGGGCCCCACTCGCCTTTCACCGTCGTCGCGTTGTACGTAGGCTCGATGGCAGCTGAGATTGCCGGGTTCCGTCGGTCGACGGGGCGCACGGCGGAGGAGACCTCTCGGTTTTACGGCGCATGCCCTTGAACCGGAGGTCGAGTCGAGTGCCGAGTTTTCTGCTTGCAACTGTTGCAGTCGCCGTCGCTGCGCGGACGGCGATGCTGTTTCTGCTGGTCGTGGCCGCTGTCTACGCGGGTCGGGCCGAGCGCCGGTCTGCTGCTCTGAAGGTATTGCGGCTCCTCATACGTTCCGGCGAGAGGAGTCCGAAGCCGACCATTGTGGCAGCCAGTTCCTCGGCAGGTAGAAAACCGAGTGCTGCCTGACAGTGGACAACTCGGCAGTCCGCAGCTGGGTCGCCGGGGCGCGGGCAGGCCTATCGGGCACTGTTCCTGATCTTGCGGGCAGGCCTTCGGCTGCAGGACAGCCGGGTAGTGCATCGTGGCGATGCTGCGCAGGATCACCTGGGCAGAGATGGAATCACTGCGGAAACACAAGGAGAGTCAGGACATGATGTTGATTCGTCGCGCCGCGTCAGCGGGTGTGCTCGCCCTCGCGGTAGCCGGCTCTGCGCTGTCGCTGTCCGGCGCGGACGCAGGTTGGCTTGGTCACGACGGAGCCGCGGCGAGCAGCGACCGTGGTGCCAACCTGGCGTCGTTCGACCACGAGCAGCGGAATATCTTGGGCGGTTGCGCACAATTCCCGTGCGATATCTAGCCGGTTTTCTCGTCGATGGGGAGAGGGGCTCAGGTGCGGGCGGTGGACGGATAGCCCGGCTCGTCGGGATCAGCGTCCGCAGTCAGCGCCGCGGAACACGAGGCGTGCCGGCGTCGAGCCAGCGCACCGTTGGCGGAATCAGAGCCAGCAGGAGCGTCGTGGCCGCCGCGGCCATGACCACAGCGAACGGCCAGCTGGAGCCGATGCGCGGAGTGAGTCCGCTGTACGAGACGGTGAAGCGTGAACTTATCCACGGCACGAGCAGGACCAGCCCGGCGAAGCCGAGCGTGATCCCCGCTCCGATCGCGGTGAGCACCCGCCCAGGGGCTTTGCGCTGGAGCAACAGGGTCCCGCCGCTCGCGAGCAGCGCCATGGCCAACAGATCGGTCACCGCGGCGATCGCGAGGAAGACGGGAGCGGCGACGGAGAGATCGATGCCGGGGGCGATCACTCCGACGGCGAGCAAAACAAGGGAATAGGCGCACTCGATGGTGTGGAGCGCCGCAGCTGCCAAGAACACGAGTCCACCGAGAAGCGCCAGCACCCCGGCGGCGATCCCGCTCGCACCCTTCGGCTGCGACCTCGCAGCCGAGGGGTGCCCGAGTGTCATTCCATTCCCGATCGCGTGCTCGCCGTCTCTGGAATCACGGTCTCTGTCCTGATGGGACAAAGCCGCCGGTCGTCAGCAGGCCTTGACAATGACCGAGTGCGCCTTGCCGCCGAGGTCGAGGATCTTCACGTTCCGCTTCCCGGCGGGCACACGAACCTCATAGGTGCCGGGATCGACCGGATATCCGAAGTAACTGCCCGCCGGAGCGGCCCCGGTACCCGCGATCATCGAGCCGTTGGTGCGGTGGATCGTGGTGGCGACCGCGCTACCGCAGTTGTTGGAGATGTAGATCTTGCCCTTGGTCGCGGCGGAGGCAGTGCCAGTCCCGAGGACCGAGACGGCCAGCCCTGTTGAGGCCAGAACGGCAAGAACGCGCTGGGTAGTCGTCATGGTGGCTTCTCCGGTGTCAGGTCAGGTTCGGCCACAAGCTACCGGCAGGCGCGGCCACCTGCTGTCGGTCGAACAGACCACAACGCCACCGTTCAACGGTGATGTCAGTCTCGACGGCGACCTCGAAGACCCGTGCTGGGCGCATCTTTCGGCGCATAAGGGCTTACTCGACGTTATAGACCCTGCTCATCCTAACAACCTGGAATGACGCATTTGAGAGTGTAGTTGACCTGCGCGTGGCGTTCGTTGTTTCCCTGGACGGTCATCGTGAACAGCCCTCCGGCTGTGCCGTCGAAGGAGTTGGAACCGAAATAGGGAAGGTTCCAGTGGGCGTAGGCATAGCCTTGACCCCCTGATCTGTCGATGGTGTAACTCACCCAGCCTTCGGTGCCGGTGAACGCCCCGCAACTGTCGGACCGCCAGTAAACCGCTGTACGAGGCTGGATCTGACTGGATGGCTCGACGTTCCAGCACCCATGATCAAGGTGGGACGCCTTGAGGGTCAGGACGTGATTGGTCTGATTGAACAAGGTCACGTAAGCTTCGAACTCCGACTCCGGTCCCCGGTGCGGGACCGACGCCGACGCCCCGGGGGACAGCAGCGCCGTCAGCAAAAGTACTGCGGGCAGCGCCAGGAACAAACCCATCTTCTTCATGACACTCCTTGGTAATGGACAATTAGTCGGCTACGCATGCTCGGCCGGTTCGAGAACCCACTTCGACGATCAGGCCCGGCCGCGTCGCGCCCCTTTCGAAACATCATCGACCCCGAACAAGCAATATCCGTCCATCCCACACCAGAACCCCGGCGAACATGATCGCTTCCGGGTCATGAAACGGGCGAGAATCCTTACCCGAAAGGGCGGCCCGCTCCCCGGTTCGATACCGACCGAGCCACACAGCCTCAGCCGGGTTGCCCTTCATGGGCACGTCGCCGTCAAGCTCGGCGTCCGGCCGAACTCAGCCGAACCGGACGTCGTGAACGGCGCCGGGAGCGGCGAAGTCCAGTAACCGCAGCGCTTCGGCTTCGATGGCCTCTCGGTCGGCGGCGGAGATCGAGCGGAGCGGCACGACGGTGAGCACACCCGCGCGGTCCCTCGTCCAGGTCGCGGCCACCGTGCCGTCGACGAGCACGGTGGCCGCGACCGCCGCGCCCTGGCAGACCTGACGCCGGATCGGCTCGGTCATCACGCGCGTGCGATCGGCGTGGGCGAGCAGGGTCGCGTCGAACTCCGCGAGGAGCCGGACGGGCGCCGGCAGGTCCGGCGAAGGGATCTCGTGGTCCGGCAGGTCGAACAGCTCGCGCCCCGCTTCGTCGGTGTATGTCCGCAGTTCCGGCCGTAGCTGCTCGAAGACCTCACGCAGTCCGCTCACCCCGGACCAGGTCCGGGCGTCGGCGACGGTGGCAGGCCCGAAAGCGGCGAGATAGCGCCGGACCAGCTCGCGCACGTCGTCGGCGGTGGCGGCTTCGGGAACACCGGGGAAGACGGCGAACGGGGTCGCGCCGCGTTTGCCCCACGTTCCGCTCGGGGCGGGGTGCACCAGCGCGAGCAGGTACTGCACGGTCCAGCCGAGTGCCTGCGCGTCGGCACCCGGGCGGGTTCGCGCGAGCGCCCGCCCCAGCTCGGGCCGGGTGAGGACGCCGCCGCCTTCGAGCAGTTCGGCCGCGTCGGCGACCAGTTCGCCGAGGTCGACGCCGGTGGTACGGCCGCCGAAGGCGTTGCGCTGCACCCGCCGCAGCAGCGGTGCCAGCACCGGCCGGACGAGCCGGAAGTCGGCGGCCGACATCAGGTGCTGGGTGGCCCGCATCATCGTGGACCGCACCAGGACACCACGCTCGATGGCGACGGTGAGGTCCTCGATGGTGAAGCGTTCGAGCCGGTTCCAGAGCGCGAAATACGCGAGATCCGGGTCCTGCGCGTTCAGTCCGAAGAGGTGCTCGGTCGCCTCGGCCACCCCGAGATCGACACGGCCGAGAAGGAGTTGCCTGCCGAGAAGGGCGCGGTTGAGCGCCCGCGGGCTCAGCACCGCGGTCCCGCGAGCGCCCATCTCAGCGCACCTTCCGGAAGAACACGCGGACGTCGTCGACCAGCGCGGCGGGAGCCTCCATGGCGAGGAAGTGCCCGCCGTGGCCGAGTTCGGTCCAATGCACGACGTGGTGGTCGCGCTCGGCCCAACGCCGGACGGTCACATCGTGCGCGGACACGAGCACACCGGTGGGCACCGTCGGCGCCGCGGCGTCGCTCCAATCGCCGGATCCCCAGTCACCGGAGTCGCCGCCGCTCCAGTCGTTCGCCGAAATCTCCTCGTAGTAGATCTGGGCGGCCGAGCCGGCGGTGCCGGTGAACCAGTACAGCGAGATCGTGGCGAGCATGCGGTCGCGATCCACGCATTCCTCGGGCAGCGCGTCTTCGGGCATGGTCAGTTCCTTGAACTTCTCCACGATCCACGCGAGCTGACCGGCGGGCGAGTCGTGCAGGCCGTAGGCCACCGTCTGCGGACGCTTGGAGTTGCACTGCAGGTAGCCGTCGTTGAAGTTCTGCATCGACGCCCAGCGACGCTGGTCGGCCTCGGGAAGGTCGTCCAGTTCGCCCTCGGCGCCGATCGGGAACGTGATCATCGCGTTGAGGTGCACGCCGAGCACGTGCCCCGGATCCTGCTTGCCGATCTCCGGCGCGACCCACGAACCCGTGTCGTAGCCGTGCACGCCGTACCGCTCGTAGCCGAGCGCGGCCATCAGCCGGGCGAACAGGCCCGCCATCTTCGCGGCACTCATCCCCGGTCCGGCCAGCGGCGTGGAGAACCCGAACCCCGGCAAGGACGGGATCACCAGGTGGAAGGCGTCGGCCGGGTCTCCCCCGTGCGCTCGCGGGTCCGAAAGCGGCCCGATCACGTCGAGGAAGTCGGTCACCCCGCCCGGCCACCCGTGCAGCAGGATCAGCGGCGTGGCGTCCGGCTCCGGTGAGCGCACGTGGAGGAAGTGCAGGCGCTGACCGTCGATGGTGGTGACGGACTGCGGGTGCGCGTTGATCGCGGCCTCTTGCGCCCGCCAGTCGAACCCGGTGCGCCAGTATTCGGCCAGTCCGGCGAGGTAACCGGCGGGCACACCCCGGCTCCAGCCGACGTCCGGCAGTTCGCCCGGCCAGCGGGTGGCGGCCAGGCGCGCGGCGAGGTCGTCGAGGTCGGCCTGCGGGATGTCGATCGAGAAAGGGTGGATGTCCTGTGTCATGAGACCACGCTAGAAACCGGTTAGGACGACTTCGGTCCTAACCGGACGGCAGAATGACAACCATGCTGGAAACCTCCGCACGACTGCTGAAGCTCCTGTCGCTGCTGCAGACCCACCGCGACTGGCCGGGTACCGACCTGGCCGAACGCCTCGGCGTCACCACGCGGACCGTGCGACGGGATGTCGAGCGCCTGCGGGAACTCGGCTACCCGGTGCACGCGCTCCAAGGCACGCCCGGCTATCGGCTCGGCGCGGGTGCGTCCCTGCCACCGCTGCTGCTCGACGACGACGAAGCCGTCGCGGTGGCCGTCGGACTGCGCACCGCCACCGGCAGTTCGGTCACCGGTATCGAGGAGACCGCGTTGCGCGCGCTCACCAAGCTGGAGCAGGTGCTGCCGTCGCGGCTTCGGCATCGGGTGAACACGCTCCAGACCGCGACCGTACGCGCCGGGGAGGCGCCCGGTCCGAAGATCTCGGCGGACACGCTGATGACCATCGCGGACGCGTGCCGCCGCCACGAACGCCTGCGCTTCGACTACCTCAGCCCGCGCGGCGGTGCCTCCCGGCGGCACGCCGAGCCCTATCGCCTGGTCAACTTCGGCAGGCACTGGTACCTCGTCGCCTTCGACGTCGACCGCGACGACTGGCGCACCTTCCGCGTCGATCGCCTCACCCCGCGGCCGCCCGCCGGCGCCCGGTTCACGCCCCGCGAGCCGCCTTTCGACGACGTCGCGGCCTATCTGGCGCAGCAGCTTTCCGCGCGCACCTGGCCGTGCCAGGCGACGGTCGAGCTGCACGAATCGGCAGCCGCGGTGACCGACCGGGTGTGGCCGGGAATGGGCGCCATCGAGGCCGTCGACGAGCGCCGCTGTCTCCTGCGCCTCGGCGCCCCGACGACGTCCGACCTGGTGTGGATGATCACGTCGGTGCAGACCGATTTCACCCTGGTCAGCGGACCGCCGGAACTCGAAGGCGCGCTCCGGCGACAGGCGGAACGATGCCTGCGCGCGATCGAGTCTTGAGGCGGCCGTCGCCGCAGGACCGGCGCGCTCCCGAGACCACCCACTTGCAGGTCGGTCCGGGCGGTCGTGAGTGGCGTTTCGCGTTATTGAGAGGCAAGGCAAAGGTGTCGGGTCGTTGTGGCCGGCGAGATCGTGAACTGTCACCCAGAGTGAGGGGTGTGTGGAAACAGGGACGTTGAATGTCCCTATTTCCACACACCCCTGGAGCTTCTCGGGCCACCTGGTTGTGACCGGTCCGGTCACGCGGGACTGTGTGGATTTCTGAGCGTCCAACGCACCAAAATCCACACAGTCGGCGCCCGCGTTCCGGTGCCCCGCGGAGTCACTGACCCGTTCCGCGGACACGCCACAGTGGCCTTGCCCCTCAATACCCGCTTACGTGACTTTGCCCGGGGCCCTGCCCCTGAAAGTAGGGAAGGAGGCGATCAACGGCACACTGCCAGACGCCATGGCGAAGGGTTCAGTTCCCGAAAAGCTCCGTCAGCCAGTCGTTCAGCGCGGCGGCGGCGGACTCCGCGTGCCGGGTCAGCAGGGTGTAGTGGTTGCCGGGCAGATCGACGGTCCGCGCGCACAGCGCGGTCGGGAACTGTTCGTCCGCGGTGAACGACGGCAGGCCCGGAAGGGCTTCCGAGGCCCGCAGGTGCAGCGTCGGGGTCCGGATCGGGACCGGCTCCCAGGTGTCGAACAACGTGACATACCGGCCCATCGCGCCGAGCTGGCTCGCCATCGAACCCGCTTTCCCGCCACCGAAGAGTTCCTGCCGTCCGGCTTGCTCTTGCATGAACCGCCCGCGTACCTCGTTCCGGTCCGAAGCGGGCAGGTAGATGTCCACGAGCACGACGGCGTCGGCCGGGCGGCCTTGTGCCTCGAGGTACTCGGCGAAGGCACGGGCGACCCAGCCGCCCGCGGAGTAACCGACCAGCACCAGCTCTCCGGTGCCCACGTGCTCGTCGAGCGCGCGACGCTGCGCCGCGAACAGGCTGGGCAGGTCGGGCGGCAGCGGCTGGCCGTCGGTGAATCCCGGCGACCACATCGTCCACATGTCCCGAGGCCGTGGCATCGCGGGGGCGATGAACGAGTACGCGGCGTCGGTGATCGGTGAAACCGGCGGGATCGCGCACACCAGCGCGGGACCGCCCGAACCGACGGCCAGCCGCGAGACCGCCACCAGTGCGGCCGCGTCCGTCTCGTCGTCGAACGAGGCCCGCAGCAACCCGGCCTTCCTGGCCAGGCCCATCGAGTCGTGCGGTCGTCCTTGCTCGACACCACTCAGGTACAAGGAAACCAGACTGTCCGAATCGGGTTCTTCCGCGGAGGCCGCGCCGGGCCCGCTCTCGGGTACCTCGTCGGTCAAGAACTCCGCCAGCTCTTCGACCGTCGGATAGTTGAGCACATCGGTCAGCTGGAGGTCGACACCGGTCGCGGCGGCGATCCGGTTGCGCAGCTCGACGGCGGTGAGTGATTCGAAGCCGAGGTCGCGGAAGGTGTCGTCCAGCGGAACCTCGCGCCCACGCGGGTATTTCAGCACGGCGGCGACGTGGCCGCGGACCAGCCGGACCAGTCGTTCCCGCCGTTCCTCCGGCGACAGCGCGGCCAGGTCGGTTTCCGGTTCGGCGTGCTCCTCCCCCGCCGTGCCGTCCCCGAACTCGGGCAGGATCGGATCGAGCCAGTACCGGTCGCGGTGGAACCGGTAGGGCGGAAGGTCCACCCGCCGCGCCCCGCTGCCTTCGAAGACGACCTGCCAGTCTACTTCGACCCCGGCGACATGGGCTTCGGCGAGTGCGCGAAGAAAGCGATCAAGGCCGCCTTCGCCGCGGTGTAGCGTCCCGAGCACGGAGCCGGTCTCGCCGCCCGCGTCGAGGGTTTCCCGCAAGGCGCCGGCGAGCACCGGATGCGGGCTCACTTCGAGCAGCACCCGGTGACCGTCGCGCAGCAGGGTGCCGGTCACCTCGTCGAACCGGACCGTTTCCCGCAGGCTGCGGTACCAGTAGGCGGCGTCCAGCGGTTCGCCCTCGACCCACCGGCCGGTCCGGCCGGACACGAACGGCAGCACCGGATCGGCAGGCGTCAGCGGTGCCAGCTCGTGCAGGATCCTGTCCTTGATCCGTTCGACGTGGCTCGAATGCGACGCGTAGTCGACCGGGACGCGACGCGCCCGCAAGTCCCGCTCCGCGCATTCGGCGAGCAGGCTCGTCAACGCGGCGGGGGTCCCGGAGACCACTGTGGACAGTGCCCCGTTGACCGCGGCGATGGTGAGCTCGTCCGGCCTGCCGTCGACGAGTTCCGCCGCCGCCTCGGCGCCGAGGGCGACCGAGACCATCCCGCCGGTACCCGACAGCGCTGTCAGCGCGCGACTGCGCAGCGCGGCCACCCGCATGGCGTCGGAAAGGCTCAGGGCACCGGCGATCCACGCCGCCGGGATCTCGCCCTGCGAGTGCCCGGCGACGGCGGTCGGCTCGACGCCGTGGTGCCGCCAAAGCCGGGCGAGGGAGATCATCACGGCCGCCAGCACCGGTTGGACGACGTCGACACGTTCGAGGGAAGGCGCCCCTTCGGCCTGTCGCAGCACATCGACGAGAGACCAGTCGACGAACGGGGTCAGCGCCTTCTCACACTCGACGATCTGCTCGGCGAACACCGGCGAAGCGGCCAGCAGCTCCATCGCCATTCCCTGCCACTGCGCGCCCTGCCCTGGGCAGACGAACGCCACCCCGGTGTCGGGGACCGCGGTGCCTTCGACCACGAAGGGCGACGGTTCACCGGCGGCGAGCGCGGAAAGACCGTCGACGAGTTCTTCGCGAGTCGCGCCGAGCACCACGGCGCGGTGCCGGTGATGAGTCCGCGTGGTGGCGAGCGAATACGCGACGTCGGCAGGGTCGGCGTCGCCGAGTTCGTCGAGCAGTTTCTTCGCCTGCGCGACCACTCCGGCGGCCGTGGCGGCGGAAACCGCCCACGGCAGCAGAGGCGGAGGAGTGCCTTCTTCGGTGTCGGCGAGGGTCTCGCCCTGTTCGAGAATGAGATGCGCGTTCGTGCCGCTCATCCCGAACGACGAGATCGCGGCCCGGCGGGGGCGGCCGGTTTCCGGCCAGGGCAAGGCTTCGGTCGTCAGCGCGATCCCGCCGCCGTCCCAGTCGACGTGCGGGGTCGGCCGATCGAGATGCGGCAGCGGCGGCACGAGACCGTGGCGCATGGCCATCAGCATCTTGAGCACTCCGGCGATCCCGGCGGCGGCCTGGGTGTGCCCGAGGTTCGCCTTGGCCGCTCCGACGAGCACCGGTTCGGCACGGTCCCGTCCGTAGGTGGCTTGCAGCGCCTGCGCCTCGATCGGATCGCCCAGTTTCGTGCCGGTGCCGTGCGCTTCGACCACGTCGATGTCCTGTGTGGACAGTTCGGCGTCGGCGAGCGCGTCGGTGATGACCCGCTGCTGGGCCCGCCCGTTCGGCGCGGTGAGCCCGTTGGACGCCCCGTCCTGGTTGATCGCGGACCCCTTCAGCACGGCGAGCACCCGGTGCCCGAGCCGCCGCGCGTCGGAGAGCTTTTCCAGGACGACGATCCCCGCGCCCTCGGCCCAGGCGGTGCCGTCCGCCGCGGCGGCGAAGGGTTTGCACCGGCCGTCCGGCGCGAGACCACGCTGCTGCGAGAACTCGATGAACCGGATCGGGCTCGGGATGAGCGTCGCGCCACCGGCCAGCGCGAGGTCGCATTCACCGTTCCGCAGCGACTGGGCGGCCAGGTGCATCGCGACGAGTGAGGACGAGCAGGCGGTGTCGAGGGTGATCGCCGGTCCTTCGAAGCCGAAGAGGTACGACACCCGTCCGGAGGCGACGCTGGCCGCGTTGGCGATCGACACCTGTCCGACCAGCTCGACCGGCACTTCCTCCACCCGTGAGGCGTAGTCGCCGCCGACCAGCCCGGTGAACACCCCGGTCCGGCTGCCGCGAAGCCGGGTCGGATCGACCCCGGCGGACTCGAGCGCGTGCCAGGAGACCTCCAGCAGCAACCGGTGCTGCGGGTCCATCACCAGGGCTTCGCGCGGTGAGACGCCGAAGAACCCCGCGTCGAACTCGGTCGCCGATTCGATGAACCCGCCGTGGCGAACGTAGGACTTTCCCGGCGCTTCGGGGTCGGGATCGTAGATCTCGGCCAGGTTCCATCCGCGATCGGCGGGGAATTCCGAGATCACGTCGCGGCCTTGGTCGAACACCTCCCAGAGCTGTTCGACCGATTCGACGCCGCCGGGGAACCGGCAACCGGCGCCCACGATCACCACTGGGTCGGCCTCGGCGTTTTCGAGGCGGTGCAACCGCTTCCTGGTTTCGTACAGTTCGGCCGTCACCCGCTTGAAGTACTCGACGAGCTTCGGGTCATCGGACATGGCTTGCCCCCAACGGTTTCGTCGTCGTCACTGGCACGGCAGGTTCACCCACGGCCGAACTCCCGGTCGACGAAGTCGAACAGCTCGTCGACGGAGGCGGACCGCAACGTGTCCTCCGCTTCGCCGGAATCCCCGCCTTCCAGCTCGGTCAGCAGGGCGCGCACCCGCGACCCCAGCGTCGCGCGCAGTTCGGCGTCCTCCTCCAGCTCGGCGACCGCGCGTTCGAACTCGGCCAGCCGAGCCAGCGCCGGCGAAGGTGCCGCAGCGGCGGGAGCACCGGAATCGGTGATCTCCGTGCCGAGATACGCGGCCAGGGCGTTCGCCGTCGGGTGGTCGAAAACGAGCGTCGGCGGCAGCCTGAGGCCCGTGGCGGCGGTGAGGCGGTTGCGCAGTTCGACCGAGGTCAGCGAGTCGAAACCCAGTTCGCGGAAGGGGGTTTCGGTGGGCACCTCGTCGCCGGACGCGTAGCCGAGGACGGCCGCCAGATGACCTCGTACGAGGGACACCAGCTGCCGTTCGCGCTGAGCCTCCGGCAAGGAACCCAGCCGCCGCATGAGCGCGTCGGGCGCCTCGGCGGGCGTGTCCTGACGGCGACCGGCCGCCACTCGCCGGGCGGAGCCGCGGACGACGTCCCGGAGCAATGGCGGGATTCCCTCGCCCAGCCCGGAAATCGTGCCGAGGTCGAGGCCGAGCGGGGCGAGCAGGGCCCGGTCCGAGTCCTGCGCCGCGTCCCAGAGCGCGAGGCCCTGCTTCGCGGTCAGCCCGCGGACACCGGTGCGTCCCATCCGTGCCCAGTCCGCCGCGCTGAGCCCGCCCGCCATGCCACCGCGTTCGGCGGAATCGTCGCCCGGTGCCCAGAGCCCCCAGGCGAGCGAGGTGCCGGGCAGTCCGGTGTCCCGCCGCCACTTCATCAACGCGTCGGCGAAGGAGTTGGCGGCGGCGTACGCGCCCTGCCCGGCGGCCCCGAAGATGCCGGCCGCGGAGGAGAAGCAGACGAAAGCGGCCAGGTCGAGGTCCTTGGTGAGTTCGTGCAGATGCCAGGTCCCGTCGAGTTTCGGCCGGAGGGTGGCGTCGAGCTGCTCTTCGGTCAGTGTGGCGACGACGCCGTCCGCGAGCACCCCGGCCGCGTGCACGACAGCGGTGAGCGGGTGCTCCGGCGGCACGGCGGCCAGCGCGGCTTCGACGTCGCCACGGTCGGCGACGTCACCCTTGACGACGGTGACCGTGGCACCGAGGCCGGACAGCTTCGTGATCAGCTCGCCGGCACCGGGCGTGTCGTCACCGCGGCGGCTGAGCAGCGTCAGATGCCGCGCGCCCCGGCGGGCGAGGTGCTCGGCGATCAGGCCGCCGAGCCAGCCCGTGCCGCCGGTGACCAGGATCGTGCCGTCGGGTTCGGGTTTCCGCGGCACGGTGAGGACCACCTTGCCGACATGCTTCGCCTGGCTGACGTACCGAAGCGCCTCTCCCGCGCGCCTGAGGTCGTAAGTGCGGCGCGGTGGCAGGGTGAGCACGCCGCGGCCGAACAACGCGGAGACCTCGTCCAGCATCTCGCGGACCCGGTCTTCGCCCGCGGAGGCGACCAGGTCGTAGGAGCGGTAGCGGACGCCGGGATGGGCCTCGGCCACCGCCTCCGGGTCGCGGACGTCGGCCTTGCCGATCTCCAGGAACCGTCCTCCCTTGGCGAGCAGGCGCAACGAGGCCTCCAGGAACTCACCGGTCAGCGAGTTCAGCACCACGTCGACCCCGCGGCCGCCGGTCGTCTCCCGGAACCGGGTCTCGAACTCGACCGTCCGCGAGGACGCGATGTGCGCGTCGTCCAGCCCGAGCCCCCGCAGCGTGTCCCACTTGCCTTCACTGGCCGTGGCGAACACCTCCGCTCCGAGATGCTTCGCGAGCTGGATCGCCGCGATGCCGACACCGCCCGCGCCCGAGTGGATCAGCACGGATTCGCCCCGCCGGAGCCCGGCGAGATCGGTGAGGCCGTAGTACGCGGTGAGGAACGTGATCGGCACGGAAGCCGCCGCTTCGTACGACCAGTCCCGCGGGATCGGCGCGATCAGCCGGTGATCGGTGACCGCCACCGGCCCCATCGCGCCGGTGAACACGCCGAACACCGGGTCGCCGGGGCAGATCCCGGTCACGCCGTCGCCCGTTTCGAGGACCACCCCGGCGGCTTCCGCGCCCGGCACCGCCTTCCCCGGGTACATGCCGAGCGCGACCAGGACGTCACGGAAGTTGACCCCCGCGGCCCGGATCCCGACCCGGACGTCGAGCGGCGCGAGCGGTCCGAGCACCTCCGGGCAGGGCAGGAGCGCGAGGTTGTCGAGCGTGCCGTGCCCGGTGCTGTCGAGGCGCCAAGCCGGTTCCGCCGGGACCGGCAGGAGCCCGTCCGCCGCGACCGGGTGCAATCGCGGGATCAGGGCCGTCCCGGCCCGCACGGCGATCTGCGCTTCGCCGGTCGCGAGCGCGGCCGGGATCACGTCGTCCACCGGCCCGTCGGTGTCGAGCAGCACGATCCGGCCGGGATGCTCCGCCTGGGCCGACCGCGCCACGCCCCAGATCCCGGCGATCGTCGGATCGATCCGGTCACCGGTCACCGCGGCGACGGCCCCACGGGTGGAAAGCACCAGTTTCGCGTCGGCGAACCGCTCCGCGGCGAGCCAGGCGCGCAGCACTTCGGTCACCTCCGTCAGGGCCTCCCTCGCCGACGGCACCACCGAACCGTCCTTTGCGGACATCGGGACGACGACGGCGTCCGGGACCGGCCCATCGTCGCCGGTCGCGGCGATCAGCGCGGTGAGCCCGGAGAACCCGTCGTCGAGCAGGACGTGTCCGCCGACGCCCGCCGCGGCCGCCCCTCGCGCGGGCACCCAGTCCAGCCCGTACAAGGAATCGTCCACGTCCGGCGCGCCGAGGGCCGACCGTTCGGCGACCGGCCGCCAGGCGAGGTTTTCGATCGTGGCCACCGGCGCGCCCGCGCCGTCGGCGAGGGTCAGCGCCACGTGCCCGTCGGCGCCGGTGACCCGCACCCGGAGCATCGACGCCCCCGCGGCGTGCAGGGTCAGCCCGGACCAGGCGAAGGGCATGCTGCCGGAGCCCTGGTTGATCGAATCCAGGAACGGGCCGAGCCCGACCGCCTGGAGCGCCGCGTCCAGCAGGGCCGGATGCAGGCCGTACCCGTCGGTCAGCGACCGGTCCCCGGGCAGCTCGATCTCGGCGAACAGTTCCGTGCCCCCGCGCAGCCAGACCTTGCGAAGGCCGCGGAAGACCCCTTCGTACCCGAACGCCAGCACGACCTCCGGATCGTCGTAGTAGCTGCCGTCGAACGGGATCGGTTCCGCGCCCGATGGCGGCCATTCGGCCAGTTCGTCCCCCGCGGGCGCGGTGCGGGCCCCCAGGAGCCCGCTGGCGTGGGAACGCCAGCCTCCGACGTCGGCGCCGTCGGGCCGGGAGAACACCCGGACCGGAC
Source organism: Amycolatopsis thailandensis (assembly GCF_042723255.1). Lineage (NCBI taxonomy): Bacteria > Bacillati > Actinomycetota > Actinomycetes > Pseudonocardiales > Pseudonocardiaceae > Amycolatopsis > Amycolatopsis thailandensis. The sequence continues at coordinate 17,132 of NZ_JBHXJK010000084.1, read as the reverse complement.
GGCTGCCGGAGTCCAGCGGTTCACCGACCAGCACCTGGATCCGCACCCCGCCCTCGTCCGGCAGGGTCAGCGGGGTCTCCATCGTGAGTTCTTCGATGACGTCGCAGCCGACCTGTTCACCGGCGGACAGCGCGAGTTCGACGAACGCCGTGCCCGGCAGGATCACCGTGTCGTGGGCGCGGTGCCCGGCCAGCCAGGGCTGCGCCCGCAACGAGATCCGGCCGGTGAGCGCGACCCCGCCGCCGTCGGCGAGGGTGAGGGCGGCGCCAAGCAGCGGATGCCCCGACGGGAGCAGGCCCGCCTCCCGGACGTCGGCGGTGTCCGCCTCCGGGGCGATCCAGTAGTGCTCCCGCTGGAAGGCGTAGGAAGGCAGTTCGGCGGGCGAAGGCGCGACGGGCGCGAGAACCGCCGTCCAGTCCACCGTCACCCCTCGGGCGTGCAGTCCGCCCAGCGCGCGCAGGACGGCTTCGGCCTCGTCCCGATCGGTGCGCACCGCGGGGATCGCGACCATCCCGGGCTCCCCGTCGGCGGACGGCGCCACCATCGCGGAGAGCACCGCGGCCGGGCCGAGTTCCAGCACGGTGGTGATCTTCGCTTCCCGCAGGGTGGCCAGACCGTCGTGGAACCGGACGGCCGCCCGCGCGTGCTCGACCCAGTAGCCGGGCGAACGCAGCCGTTCGGCCGTCGCCGGTCCCCCGGTCACGTCGGAGACGATCGGGATGGACGGCGGGTGGTACTCGAGTTCTCCGAGCAGCGCCTCGAATTCCGCGAGCATCGGCTCCATGAGCGGCGAATGGAAGGCGTGGCTGACGCGGAGCCGCTTGACCCGGCGCCCGCGGCCATCCCAAAGCCGTTCGAGCCCGGCCAGCGCTTCCTCGTCCCCGGACAGCACCACGGACTCCGCGGTGTTGATCGCCGCGATCGAAACCCGGTCCTCCAGACCGGCCAGATCGGGCAGTACCTCCGCTTCGGTCGCGTCCACCGACACCATCGCCCCGCCACCGGGCAGCGCCTGCATCAGGCGTCCCCTGGCGGCGATCATCCGGCAGGCGTCGGGCAGCGACCAGACACCGGCGACGTGCGCGGCGGCGATCTCCCCGACCGAATGCCCGAGCAGCTGGTCCGGGCGCACCCCCCACGACTCGACGAGCCGGAACAGCGCGACTTCGAACGCGAACAACGCGGGCTGGGTGAATTCGGTGCGGTACAGCAGTTCCGCTTCGGCCGAGCCGGTTTCGGCGAACATGATCTCGCGCAGTGGCCGGGACAGGTGCGGATCGAGTCCGGCGCAGACCGCGTCGAACGCGGCGGCGAACGCGGGATACTCGGCCGCGAGCCGTTGTCCCATCCCCGGCCGCTGCGCCCCTTGCCCGGTGAACAGGAAGGCGAGCGAACCGTTGCCTGCCACGTCTTCGACGACGGCGCCGCTCGCCGTGCCGTCCGCGTAGGCGTTCAGCGCGGTGGCGAAGTCTTCGGCTGTCCTGCCGAACGCCACCGCGCGGTGCCGGAAACCGACCCGGGAGCTCGTCAGCGCGCCCGCGATGTCCGCGGGAGTGGCCCGGTTCTCTCCGGCGAAGGATGCCAGCCGGGCGGCCTGTCCGCGCAGCGCGGGCCCGGTCTTCGCGGAGATCACCCATGGCAGGACCGGAAGCGACCCGGTCGCCACCACCGGGGAGACCTCCTGGGCGGGCGGCTCCTCGATCAGCAGATGGGCGTTGGTCCCGCTGATGCCGAAGGAAGACACGCCGCCTCGCCGCGGTGTCGCCGTTTCCGGCCACGGGACGGCCTCGGTGAGGAGTTCGACCGCGCCCTTCTTCCAGTCCACTTTGGACGACGGAGCGTCGACGTGCAGGGTCTTGGGCAGTTCACCGTGCCGCATGGCCATGATCAGCTTGATCGCGCCGGCGACCCCCGCCGCGCCCTGGGTGTGCCCGATGTTCGACTTCAGCGAACCGAGCCGCAGCGGACGCTCCGGCGATCGGTCCTTGCCGTAGGTCGCGATCAGCGCGTTGGCCTCGATCGGATCGCCGAGGGTGGTGCCGGTGCCGTGCGCGTCCACCACGTCGACGTCCTGTGTGGACAGTCCGGCGTCGGCGAGCGCGGCCCGGATCACCCGCTGCTGCGCGGGTCCGCTGGGCGCGGAGAGACCATTGCTCGTCCCGTCCTGGTTCACCGCGGAACCCCGGAGCAGCGCCAGTACCGGATGCCCGGCGCGACGCGCGTCGGACAGTCGTTCGAGCAAGAGGAGACCGGCGCCCTCGGCCCAGATCGCCCCGTCCGCCCCGTCGGCGAAGGATTTGCACCGGGCGTCGATCGAGGTCACGCCCTGGCCGCAGAACTCGGTGAAGGTGTCCGGCGTGGCCATCACGGTGATCCCGCCGGCCAGCGCCATCCCGCACGCGCCCTCGCGCAGCGCGCGAATGGCTTCGTGGATCGCCACCAGCGAAGAGGAACAGGCGGTGTCGACGGTCACCGCCGGCCCTTCCAGACCGAAACAGTAGGAGATCCGGCCCGAGATGACACTGGAACTGTTGCCGGTGATGCCGTGCGGGGAATATTCCTTCGAGCCTTTCCACACCAGCTCGTAGTCGTTCCCCGTGGAGCCGACGTAGACCCCGGTCCGGCTGCCGCGCAGTTCGTCCGGGTCGATCCCGGCGGATTCCAGCGTCGCCCACGCGACTTCCAACAGCACTCTCTGCTGAGGGTCCATCACGAGCGCTTCCCGCGGGGAGATGCCGAAGAAGCCGGCGTCGAAGAGTGGCGCGTCGTGCAGGAAACCGCCCTCGCGGACGTACGAACGACCGGATCTCCCGGCGTCCGGATCCGGGTCGTAGAGCTCGTCGAGATCCCAGTGCCGGTCGTCCGGGAACGGGGTGATCGCGTCGCCCCCGTCGCGGACGAGGTCCCACAGCCCGGCCGGGGAGTCGATGCCGCCGGGAAGGCGGCAGCCCATCCCCACGACGGCGATGGGCTCGTGCGCACGGCCCTCCACCTCGCGAAGCCGCTCTTGGGTGCGCCGCAGTTCGGCCGTGACCTTCTTCAGGTACTGGCGGGTCTTGTCCTCTGTAGACATCAAAGCTCCAGTTTCGGTGTTGTCGCCGGAGGCGCTCAGCGCGAGACGCGGACGGTCATCTTCCGCAGGCCGCGGACGACCACGTGGCGGCGGTATTCCAGCGAACCCTCGTCGACCTCGAAATCGGTGAAGCGTTCGGCGACGGCGCGGAAGGAGAGTTCGGCTTCGAGCTTGGTGAGACTGGAGCCGATACAGAAATGCGGGCCCGCACCGAAGGCCAGTTGCATACGTTTGGTGGTGCGGGAGATCAGGAACCGGTCCGCCTCGGGGAATTCGGCCTCGTCCCGGTTGGCGGCGGCGAGCAGGAGGATCACCACGGTCCCGGCGTCGACGTCGAGCCCGGCGACCGTGGTCGGGCTCAGCGCGACCCTGGCGGTCAGCTGGACGGGGGCGTCGTAGCGGAGCACCTCGTCGGCCATCGGCGCGCCCAGCGCCGGATCGGCCCGCAGCAGCGCCAGCTGGTCGCGATTGCGGTGCAGGGCGAGGATCCCGTTCGAGATGAGGTTCGTGACCGACTCGTGCGCGGCGGCGAACAACGTGACGAGCACGTTCGTCACCTCGTGCCGGGCCAGGGTCTGCCCGCGGTCCTCCGTCCGGATGAGGCTGGACACGAGGTCGTCGCCGGGGTTACGGCGGCGTTTGAAGATCAGGTCGGCGAAGTAGGCGTGCATCGACGCGCAGGTGCGGTCGACCACGGCCAGTTCCTCCGGCGAAAGCAGGCCCAGCCGCCGGAACCCCGCGACCAGTGTCGGGAGTTCGGTCGCGAGCGCGAGGTCGTCCGACCACTCCTTGAGCACGTCCACGTCGGCCATCGGGACGTCGAGCAGTTCACAGATGATCCGGATGGAGAGCAGATTCGCGAAATCGCCGACCGCGTCGAATTCCGCGGTGCCGTCGATCTCCGAAAACAGCTCGTCGACGATGTTCTCGATCCACGGGCGATAGCGCGCGGTGATCCTCGGCGTGAAGGCCTTGGAGATCAGCCGTCGTTGTCTGCCGTGATCACTACCGTCCATGAAGAAAATGGAGTCGAGGACCTGTTTCGCTCCGCTATTCGGAACCAAGCCTCGCAATCCCGGCGAATCCAGGGTGTCGTTTCCCATCGCCGGATTCCGCATCACGTCGAGGCAGCCCGCGTAGTCACCGACGACCACCGTGCCGTCCGGAGTCACGAGCGGGCTCGCGGCCCGCAACCTGGCCAGGGTCGGATGCGGATCGATCCGCATCGCCGGGTCGAGCAGCACGTGGAGCGGATTTTCCCGCTCCACCCCCGTTCCGCGTTCGTCGAGCGAAGTCGTTCCGACGTCGGTCATCCCAAAGCCCCCATGGTCGAGTCGATGGAAGCCACTGTGCCCGTGACCGCGCCGGGAAAGCACCTCCGTCTTTGCTCCGCAGCAATGCTTATGACCAGGTAATAGTGCTGTTCTTCCGTAGTGCCCGATACGGCCGGAGCACTGGCTCGCGATTCGGCGTCCGCCGTAGCTTCGAAACCATGTCCGCATATTCTGGTGGGGAAGTTTTCACGCGGTCCGGATCGATCGCGATCATCGGCATGTCCTGCCGGGTCGCGGGAGCGGCGGACGTTCCCGCGTTCTGGGGGCTCTTGCGCGCGGCGAGGGACATGATCACCGAAGTCCCGGAAGATCGCCGGGGTTCCGGTGGTGACGGCGATTCGCGCTGGGGGTCGTTCCTGCCCGACGTCGAAGGTTTCGACGCGGGCTTCTTCGGTGTGTCACCGCGCGAGGCGGCGGTGCTCGACCCGCAGCAGCGGCTCGCGCTCGAATTGGCCTGGGAGGCCATGGAAGACGCCCGTGTCGTCCCGGCGACGCTGCGCGGCCAGGACTGCGGCATGTTCCTCGGTGCGATGCGGGACGACTACGCCCGGCTCGCCCAGGAGCACGACGTCACCACTCAGCACAGTTTCACCGGGCTGCACCGCGGGCTCATCGCGAACCGGGTCTCCTACTTCTGCGGTCTGCGCGGGCCGAGTTTCACTGTCGACTGTGGACAGTCTTCGTCGTTGGTCGCCGTGCACCTCGCCGCGCGGAGCCTGCTCTCCGGAGAATCGGTGATCGCGCTGGCGGGCGGGGTGAACCTGAACCTCGTCCGATCGACCGCACGTGAGGTGGAGGAGTTCGGCGGACTGTCCGCGACCGGCCGGTGCCGCACCTTTGACGCCGCGGCGGACGGATTCGTCCGTGGCGAAGGCGGCGGCATCGTCGTGCTCAAACCGCTGGACGCCGCCCTCGCCGACGGCGACCGGGTATACGCGGTGATCGCGGGCAGCGCCGTCAACAACGACGGCGGCGGCCCGGGGCTCACCGTGCCCGACCGCGCGGCGCAGGAACAGGTGCTGACACAGGCCCTCGAAGACACCGGGTTCACCCCGGACGACGTCGGCTACGTCGAACTGCACGGAACCGGGACGAAGGTCGGCGACCCGATCGAGGCCGCCGCGCTGGGCGCCGTCTTCGGGCGTCGTTCGGCACCGTTGCCGGTCGGCTCGATGAAGACGAACCTCGGGCATCTCGAAGCCGCGGCGGGTGTGCTCGGTTTGATCAAGGCGGCCCTCGCCGTCCATCACGGGGAGATCCCGGCCAGTCTGCACTTCCGCGAGCCGAATCCGAAGATCCCGTTGGACGAGTTGAAGTTGCGCGTCTGCACCGAGGGAACCGCCTGGGCGGACCCGGAACGGGTCGCCGGCGTCACCTCGCTCGGCATGGGCGGCACGAACTGCCACGTCGTGCTCGCCACCGCGCCTTCCCCGCCCTTGCCCGAAGCCGTTCCGGGCCCGCCGTCCGTGGCCTGTGTGCTCTCCGGGCGGACCCCGGCCGCGTTGCGCGCTCAGGTTTCCCGCTTGCGGAGCCATCTTCTCGAACATCCGGAGCAGGACGTCGCCGAGGTCGCCTGGTCCCTCGCCACGACGCGCACCGCGTTCGAGTACCGGAGCGCGTTCGTCGCACGTGACCGGACCGAACTTTTGTCCACTTTGGACGATGTGAGCGTGGAGGCGCGGGAGGCGGTTCCCAGCTGGTCCGCGGAACTGCGGTTCGGCTCCGCGCGGTCGGACTCCGACGGCCTCGACGCGTTCCCCCTGTTCGCCACGTCCTTCGACGAAGCACTCGCGCTCTTCGGTGAACGAGGCGACGACCGGGCCGCCAGGACGTTCGCCACCCAGTTCGCGACGCACCGGCTGCTGAGCGCTTCGGGAATCGAGTGGGAAGCGGTGTCCGGCGAAGGGATCGGAGAGCTCACGGCGGCGTACGTGAACGGGACGATATCGCCCCCGGAAGCTGTCGATGCGGTTCTCGCCACCACCACGACGGAGTACGCGGGCGAACCCACCGGTCTCCGCACTTCGAGCGGACGGGAGATCTCGCTCCCGCCGGGCGTCCGCGCCTTCCTCACCGCGGTGGCCACGGCGTACACCGAGGGCGCCGCCGTGAACTGGACGGCACTGTTTCCCGGCGGGCCACCGAAGCCGGTGGACCTTCCCCCCTACGCCTTCCAGCGCGAACGCCACTGGCTCGACACTCTTCCCACCGCCGACGCGGTGTCCACCTCGGACGCCGAGACGATCCCCGCTGTCGTGCTCGGCCACGCGGCCGCGGTGCTCGGACTCGATGACGGGGAAGACGCCTCCCCCGGCCGCCTGTTCACCGAGCTGGGTTTCGACTCGATCATGGGCGCGGAACTGGCCAGGCGGCTCACCGACGCCTTGGGCGTGACCGTGCCCGAGACGGTGATCTTCGACCACCCCACCCCCGAAGAACTGATCCACCACCTGGGTTCGCTGCTGTCCGGCGCGGAACCCGAGCGCCGTGCGCCCGCCACGGTTTCCGAACCCGCCGAGGCCCATGAGCCGATCGCCATCATCGGCATGGCCTGCACCTTCCCCGGCGGGGTCCACGATCCGGAAGATCTCTGGCGGCTGGCGGCGAGCGGCACCGACGCGATCGGGGACCTCCCCCGCGACCGCGGCTGGGACGTCGACTCGCTCTACGACCCGGATCCGGCCCGGCAGGGGCATTCCGTCACGCGCAGCGGCGGCTTTCTCTACGACGCGGCCGAATTCGACGCGGGGTTCTTCGGCATTTCACCTCGCGAGGCACTGACCACGGACCCGCAGCAGCGGCTGCTGCTGTCCGCCGCCTGGGAGGCGTTCGAGGACGCGGGTATCGTCCCGGCGAGCCTGCGCGGCAGCCGCACCGCGGTGTTCGCCGGTGTCATGCATCACGACTACGCGCCGAGGGTGCACACGGTGCCGGACGGGCTGGAAGGCCACCTGATCACCGGCAACACCTCCAGTGTCGTCTCCGGGCGACTGTCCTATGTGTTCGGTCTGCACGGCCCTTCGGTGACGGTGGACACCGCCTGTTCCTCCTCGCTCACCGCGCTCCACCTCGCGGCGCGGTCACTGCGTTCGGGTGACAGCGACCTGGCACTCGCGGGCGGTGTCACCGTGATGGCGACGCCGGAGATGCTCGTCGAATTCTCCCGGCTGCGGGGGCTCGCCCCGGACGGCCGCTGCAAGTCCTTCGCCGCGTCGGCGGACGGCACCGCGTGGGCGGAGGGTGTCGGCCTGCTCGTGGTCGAGCGGCTCTCGGACGCACGGCGGAACGGCCACCGGGTGCTCGCTCTGCTGCGAGGTTCGGCGGTCAACTCCGACGGCGCTTCGAACGGCCTCTCCGCGCCGAGCGGCCCGGCGCAGGAACGGGTGATCCTGGACGCGCTCGCCGACGCGGGTCTTCGCGCCTCGGACGTGGACGCCGTCGAGGCGCACGGCACGGGCACCACCCTCGGCGACCCGATCGAGGCGCAGGCGCTGCTCGCCACCTACGGCCAGGCACGGCAGGCCGACCGCCCGCTGCTGCTCGGTTCGCTCAAGTCGAACCTCGGCCACGCCCAGGCCGCGGCCGGGGTCGGCGGGGTGATCAAGATGGTCCAGGCGATGCGGTACGGCATGCTGCCGAAGCTGCTGCACCTGGACGAACCGACCCGGCACGTGGACTGGTCGTCCGGCCGGGTCGAGCTGCTCGCGGAGCACACCCCGTGGCCGGAGACCGGCCGCAAGCGGCGTGCGGCGGTGTCGTCGTTCGGGATCAGCGGGACCAACGCCCATGTCGTGCTCGAAGAGGCACCGGACGAGGCCGGACCGGCTCCGGTGACCACTCCTGTCGTACCGCTGATGCTTTCGGCTACCGGCGAACAGGCACTGAGAGAGCAGGCGGGGCGGCTTCGGGCCCGCCTCGAGTCCGATCCCGACCTCGACGTCCACGACGCCGGCTTCACCCTGGCGAGCGCGCGGACCCGGTTCGCCCACCGCGCGGCCGTGCTCGGGCGCGACCGCGATGAGCTGATCGGCGGCCTCACCGCGCTCGCCGCCGGGGAGTCCGCGGCGGAAGTCGTCACCGGCAAGGACAAAGCGGATCCGCGGCCGGTGTTCGTCTTCCCGGGGCAAGGCAGCCAATGGGTCGCGATGGCCAAGGAACTGCTGGACACCAGCCCGGTGTTCGCCGCCCGGATGGCGGACTGCGGCCGGGCGCTCGAACCGCACGTGGACTGGCTCCTGCCGGAGGCCTTGGCCGACAAGGACGCGCTGGAGCGGGTCGACGTCGTCCAGCCGGTGCTGTGGGCGGTGATGGTGTCGATCGCCGCGCTGTGGGATTCGCACGGGGTACGCCCGGCCGCGGTCGTCGGCCACTCGCAAGGGGAGATCGCGGCGGCGACCGCGGCCGGCGCGCTGTCCCTCGAAGACGGCGCGCGCGTGGTCGCCCTGCGCAGCAAGGCGATCCGGGCGATCTCCGGCCGGGGCGGGATGCTTTCGGTGGCGCTGCCGAGGGCGGAGGCGGGACGCCGGATCGAACGCTGGAACGGCAGGCTGTCCATCGCCGCGGCGAACGGCCCGTCGGCGACGGTGCTTTCGGGTGATCCGGCGGCCTTGGACGAACTGACCGCGGAACTCGGTGAAGCGGGCATCCGGGCCAGGCGGCTTCCGGTCGACTACGCGTCCCATTCCGCCCACGTCGAGGAATTGCATGAACCCCTGCTCGAACTGCTGGCGGGCCTCGCCCCGCGGACGAGCGAGGTGCCGTTCCATTCGACCCTCACCGGCGACCTGATCGACACCGCCGGGCTGGACGGCGAGTACTGGTACCGGAATCTCCGGAACCCGGTCGAGTTCGACCGCGTGATCCGGCGGCTGGCAGGCGACGGCCACTCGCTCTTCGTCGAATGCAGCCCCCATCCCGTGCTCACCGTCGGCTTGCAGGAGATTTTGGACGAAGCCGGGCGCGAGGGGGTCGCGCTGGGAACGTTGAGGCGAGGCGAAGGCGGTCTCCCCCGGTTCCGGCGCTCGCTCGCCGAAGCGGCGGTGCACGGGGCCGAAGTCGAGTGGGACACGGTCTTCCCCGGAGGCAGACTCGTCTCCCTGCCCGCCTATCCCTTCCAGACAGAGCGGTTCTGGCTCACCCCGGCCACACAGGCGGCCGGTTCGGCGTCGCTGGGTCTGCGCGCCGCGGGACATCCCTTGCTCGGCGCGATGGTCACCCTCGCGGACGGCGACGGGTCGCTGTGGACCGGCCGGCTTTCCCTCTCGACCCACCGCTGGCTGGCCGACCACGCCGTCGACGGCACGGTCCTCCTGCCGGGCGCGGCTTTCGCGGAGCTGGCACTGCACGCCGGTGACCAGGCGGGCTGCCGTCGGGTGGACGAGCTGACGTTGGAAAGCCCGCTGGTCATCCCTGCCGACGGCGCGGTCGACCTGCAACTCACCCTCACCCCGGGAGAACCGGGACGGCGGGGTTTCACCGTCCACTCCCGGCCCGCGGATTCCGGCGACGGAACGGGCTGGACCCGGCACGCGACCGGTTCGCTCACCACGTCGTCCTCCTCCGGTCCTGGCCTGCGGGAATGGCCGCCACCGGGCGCCGAGCCCGTCGACCTCGACGGCGCCTACCTCCGTCTCGCCGACATCGGCTACGAGTACGGCCCCGCGTTCCAAGGGCTTCGCGCGTTGTGGCGGCTCGGTGAGGAGAGGTTCGCGGAGGTGGCCCTGCCGTCGGAAGGCGGCGAACCGGCGCCGGGGTTCGGCATCCATCCCGCGTTGCTCGACGCCGCGCTGCACGCGATCCTCGTCGCGGGTGAAGGCGGCGACGTCGTCCGGCTTCCGTTCGCCTGGACGGCGATCGATCTCCACGCGACCGGCGCGAAGCTCGTCCGCGTGCGGATCGCCCCGGCCGGGGACGACGCGGTCGCGCTGACGCTGGCCGACGGAGCGGGCGATCCCGTCGCGACGGTCGGGTCCCTCACCCTCCGGCAAGTCGATCTCGGCAAGCTCGCCGGGCCACGGCCGAACCGCGACTTGCTGCGGGTGGACTGGATCCCGGTCACGGAGGTGGACTCGGAGCCGCCTTCCTTCGCCGTCTTCGACGATCTGGCCGCGCTGCGCGCGTCGCTCGACGAGGGCGATCCCCTGCCCGCGTTCGTCGCTGTCCATTGTGGACTAAGTGACGATCCGCGTGCCGCGACGGTCGAGGCGCTGGACTTGATCCAGGACTGGATCACCGACGAGGCCTTCGGTGCCGCGAGAATCGTCCTGCTCACCCGGCGGGCGGTCGCCACCACGGAGGACGGCGATCCGCCGGAAACCGCCGGTTCCCCGATCTGGGGGCTGGTGCGTGCCGCGCAGTCGGAAGCGCCGGACCGCGTGGTGGTGGTCGACCTCGATCGCGAAGGCACCCCGGAGCAGGCACTGGCGGCGCTCGCCGCCGGCGAACCGCAGTCGGCGGTCCGTGGCGGCCGGGCGCTCGTGCCCCGCCTCGTCCGGCTGACCGAACCCGGGGAGCGGCGGGAAAGGGAGCTCGATCCGGACGGGACGGTCCTCGTCACCGGCGGCGTCGGGAGCCTTGGCGGACTGATCGCCCGGCATCTGGTCACCGAGCACGGGATCCGCCATCTTGTGCTCACCGGCCGCCGGGGCCCGGACACCGACGGCGCCGCGGAACTGGTCGCCGAACTGACCCGCTCGGGCGCACGGGTGACGGTGGCCGCGTGCGACGTCTCCGACCGGGAGCGGCTGGCCGAGGTGCTCGGGGCCATCCCCGCCGAGCATCCGCTGACCGCGGTCGTCCACGCCGCGGGCGTACTGGACGACGGCACGGTCGAGACGCTCACCGCGTCCACTGTGGACACCGTCTTCCGGCCGAAGGTCGACGGCGCCCGGAATCTGCACGAGCTCACCGCGGACGCGGATCTTTCGGCGTTCGTGCTGTTCTCGTCGATCGCGGGCATCATCGGCAACGCCGGCCAGGCGAACTACGCGGCGGCGAACAGCTACCTCGACGCGCTCGCCCACCGACGCCGCGCACTCGGCCTGCCCGCGACGTCGCTCGCGTGGGGACTGTGGGCCCTCGACACGGGCATGACCGGGCATCTGTCCGAGACCGACGTCGCCAGGATGGCCCGCCGCGGTCTGCTGCCCCTGCCCACCGGACCAGGGCTCGCGGCGTTCGACGCCGCGCTCACCGGCGGTCCCGCCCTGCTGGTACCGGCGCGCCTCGACGTCACCGCGTTGCGCGACCAGCGGTCACCGCTGTTCTCCGTGCTGGCCGCGCCATCGCGGCGCGTCGCGACGGCCGCGAGGCAAGCCGGCGCGGCCGTGACCTCATTGCCCTCGGACCGGGACGAGCAGGCGATGACGGAACTCGTCCGGCGGACCGTCGCGGCGGTACTCGGCCACGCCACGAAGGACTCCGTGGCGGGCGACAGGGCGTTCCAAGAGATCGGTTTCGACTCCCTCACCGGACTGGAACTGCGCAACCGGCTCGGCGAGGCGGTCGGCCTGCGCCTGCCCGCGACCCTGGTGTTCGACCACCCGACCCCCGACGCGCTGACCGAGTACCTCTCGGAGCGGTTCTGGGGCGATCAGGCACCGCGAGCCGCCGAGCCCGTTCCCGCACCGGTCCGTGCCGCCGACGACGACCCCGTCGTGATCGTCGGCGCGGGCTGCCGCTACCCCGGTGGCGTGGAATCCGTGACCGACCTGTGGGAGGTGTTCGCCCGCGGCCGCGACGTGATCTCGGAGTTCCCCGCCGACCGGGGCTGGGATCTGGGCGGCCTCTACGACCCTGATCCCGAGACACCCGGCAAGTCCTACGTCCGCCACGGTGGTTTCCTCGACACGGCCACGGAATTCGACGCGGAGTTCTTCGGGCTCTCACCACGCGAAGCGCTCGTGATGGATCCCCAGCAGCGGCTGCTGCTGGAGGTCTCCTGGCACGCGCTGGAATCGGCGGGGATCGACCCCGCGGGACTACGCGGCAGCCGGACCGGCGTGTTCGCCGGTGTCATGGGCGGGGATTACGCGCTTCCGCTCGCCGAAGTGCCGGAGGACCTCGTCGGCCAGGTGTCGGTGGCCAACGCGGGCAGTGTCGCCTCCGGCCGGGTCTCGTACGTGTTCGGCTTCGAAGGGCCCTCGATCACGCTGGACACGGCGTGTTCCTCTTCGCTGGTGGCGATGCACCTCGCCGCCCAGTCGCTGCGCACCGGCGAGAGCGAACTCGCCCTCGCCGGTGGCGTCACGGTGATGGCCACCCCCAAGCTGTTCGTGGAGTTCTCCGAACAGCGAGGGCTCGCCCCGAACGGCCGGTGCAAACCCTTCTCCGCCGACGCGGACGGCACCGCCTGGGCCGAGGGCGCCGGGATCGTCGTCCTGGAAAAGCTGTCCGACGCGCGGCGCAACGGCCATCCCGTCCTGGCCGTCCTCAAGGGTTCCGCGATCAACTCCGACGGCGCGTCGAACGGGCTCACCGCGCCGAACGGACGGGCGCAGCAACGCGTCATCACCAGCGCGCTCAGCGACGCCGGACTGTCCACAGAGGACATCGACGCGGTGGAGGCGCACGGCACCGGGACCACCCTCGGCGACCCCATCGAGGCGGCGGCACTGCAAGCGACCTACGGGCGGCGCCGGAGCGGCCCGCTGCTCGTCGGTTCCGCCAAGGCCAACCTGGGGCACGCTCAAGCCGCGGCGGGAATCGCAGGCGTGCTCAAGATGATCGAGGCGATGCGCCACGGCACCCTGCCGGGACTGCTCCACGACCGGCCCAGCACCCACCTCGACTGGAACGACGGCGGCATCGCGCTGATCACCGAGCCGACGCCCTGGCCGGAGACGGACCGGCCGCGCCGCGCCGCGGTCTCCGCTTTCGGCATCAGCGGCACCAACGCGCACGTCATTCTGGAACACCCCGGCGCGGCACCCGCCGAACCGGCTCCCGCCCGGCCGGGACCACTGGTCCCGTGGACCTTCTCGGCGGCCGCGCCCGGCGCGCTGACCGAGCAGGCGCGACGGCTCGCGCGGCACATCACCCCCGAAAGCGGCGCACTCGATCTGGCCCGTTCTTTGGCCACGACGCGGACCCGGCACCGCTACCGCGCCGTGGTTCTCGGCAGGGACACCGGCGACCTGATCAAGGCCCTGACCGGAGCCACACCGGCGACCGCCCTCCACACCGGCGAGGCCGTCGACGGACCGGTCGCGGTGGTCTTCCCCGGCCAGGGCAGCCAGTACCCGGGCATGGCGAGCCGGTTGTACGAGGACCTGCCGGGTTTCGCGGAGGCCTTCGACGAGGTCTGCGCGGAACTGGATCCGCATCTGGACCGGCCGCTCGCGGAAGTCGTGTTCGCCGCGGCGGGCACACCGGAGGCCGCGCTGCTGGACCGCACCGACTTCACCCAGCCCGCGGTCTTCGCGGTCGAGGTGGCCGTATTCCGGGCGCTGACCGGGTTCGGGGTCCGGCCTGGGCTGCTCGCCGGTCATTCGATCGGCGAGATCGCCGCCGCGTACGCCGCGGGAGTGCTCACGCTGCGGGACGCCGCCGCCTTGGTGGCCGCGCGGGGACGGCTGATGCAGGCCCTGCCCGGCGGCGCGATGGTCGCTTTGCGGCTGAGTGAATCCGAGGTGGCGGACCTGACGGCGGAGTATCGGGACGAGGTGGGGATCGCCGCCGTGAACGGCCCCGGTTCCGTGGTGATCTCCGGCGATGAGGAAGCCGTCATGGCGGTGGCCGCCAGGGTCACCGCGGCAGGCGGCCGGGCGACGCGCCTCGCGGTGAGTCACGCGTTCCATTCACCGCGGATGGAGCCCATGCTGGACCGGTTCCGGCAGGTTCTGGACACCCTGGAATTCCGGCGGGCGACGGTCCCGATCGTCTCGTGCGTGACGGGAGACCTGCTCGAACCGGAAGGAGCCTGCTCGCCGGAGTACTGGGTACGGCACGCCAGGGACACCGTCCGGTTCGGCGACGCGCTGCGGACGATGGCCGCCGAAGGTGTCGCGACGATCGTCGAAACCGGCCCTGGCAACGCCCTCACCACGCTGGGACAACAGGCCCTTCCCGAGTACGCGGCCGGACTCGTGTCCTGCCTCCGGCGTGGCCGCGACGAGACCGAGACGCTGGGAGCCGCGCTGGCGACGCTGTACACGCGCGGGGCCGAGGTGGACTTCTCACCGTGGTACGCGGGCGGCCGCCGGGTGGACCTGCCCGGCTACGCCTTCCAGCGCAGGCGCTACTGGCTGCACCGGCGCCGGTCCACAATGGACTCGCTGGCGAGCGAACCGGTCTGGCGGCTCAGGAACGTGGGCGTGCACGCGCTGCCGACCGGATCGTGGCTGGTGATCGCCCCACCGGGGGACGGGCTCGACGAACGGGTCACCAAGGCGGAACGGGCTTTGGCCGAACGCGGCTGTTCGGTGCGGCTCGTCCGGCACACCGGCTCCGACGGATGGGCGGCCCGGCTCGCGGAACACGCGGAAGCCGCCCCCGACGGCATCCTCTGGCTGGCAGGCGGGCAGGACACGGCGGATGTCACGGCGACGGCGGACGTACTCGCGCTCGTCCAGGCCTTGGAACAGACCTCGATCGAGGCACCGGTCTGGGCACTGACCACCGGCGCGGTCGCGACCGGCCCCGCCGATCCGCCGCCGGATCCCTGGCAGGCGGGCGTCTGGGGACTCGGCCGTGTCGTCGCGCTCGAAGCGCCGCACCGCTGGGGCGGACTCATCGATCTGCCGCCGGAACCGGACGACACCGGCTGGGCCCACGTCTGCGAGGCATTGACCTGCGGCGACGGTGAAGACCATTTCGCCGTGCGTGCCGACGGGCTCCACGTACGGCGGCTGATCGCGCTCGAATACCCGGAGACCGAAGCGGGCTGGCGGCCGTCGGGCGCGGTGCTGGTCACCGGCGGGCTCGGCGCGCTGGGCAAGCAGGTCGCCCGATGGCTGGCAGGCCGCGGCGCACCGCGTCTGATCCTCGTCGGCAGGCGCGGCTCGGAGACCCCGGGAGCCGAGGAGCTGCGTACGGAACTGACGGCGCTCGGTACCGCCGTGACGATCTCGGCCTGCGATGTCACCGATCCCGAAGCATTGCGCGCGTTGCTCGCCGAACATCCGGTGACCGGGGTGGTGCACGCGGCAGGCGTCCTCGACGACGGTGTCCTGGACGCCCAGTCCGCGCGACGGCTGGAAACGGTTTTCGCGGTGAAGGCCGGAGCGGCCTGGCTGCTGCACGAACTGACCGCGGACCTCCCGCTGGAACAGTTCGTCCTGTTCTCCTCGATGGCGGGCACGTTCGGCGCTCCCGGCCAGGCCAACTACGCCGCTGCCAACGCCGCCGTCGACGCGATCGCCCAGCACCGGGCGGCGCTCGGCCTGCCGTCCACGGCGGTGGCATGGGGACCGTGGGCGGAGGAAGGCATGGGGACCGAGGTCCCCGGCCAGGGTCACCACGACGGCGTGTCGGGGATGAGCGCGGAGACCGCGCTGGCGGCGCTGGACCGCGCGCTCGCCCGCCCGGCGGCCGCGCAGGCGATCGGGACGGTCGACTGGGAGAGGTTCGTCCCCGCTCACACCGCGACCAGGGCCAGCCGGGTGTTCGACGAACTCGTCGGCGGACGGCCGTCGAGCACGACGACCGAGACGTCCCCGCGGGACCGGTTGGCCGCGCTCTCCGGCGAAGAACGCGGAGCCGCCTTGCTCGATGCCGTGGTGCGCGCGGTCGCCGCGGTCTCCGGCCACGACGTCGACGTCATCGGGGTGCACCGGCCGTTCCGCGACCTCGGCATGGACTCGCTCGCCGCGATCCAGCTCCGGAACCGGCTCAACGCGGAGACCGGGCTCCGGCTCGCCGCCACCGTCGTCTACGAACAGCCGACCCCCGCCGGCCTCGCCGCGTACCTCGACGAGTGCCTCGGAGACGACCGGGCGGACGCGACACGGGCCGTCCTGGCGAAGCTCGCCGAACTCGAAGCCGCCTTGTCCACTGTGGACATCGATGCCGAAGTCGCCGAGCGGCTCGAAGCGATGGCGATCAAGGCCCGTCCGGCCGTCCCCGGCTACGACGACCTCGAATCGGCGTCGGAAGACGAACTGTTCGACATCATCGACGACGTCCTCGCCCACGACGACGACGCGTCAGCCGCCTGAGAAAAGAAAGCAGGGAAACATGAGCACTGGTACGCGAGAACCACTGAAGGCGGGCCGTCCGCACATGCCCGGCTACGGCACCGAACGGTGTGAAGCCGGGTTGCTGCCCTGGTCATGGGCCGACGACAAACTGCGGACCACGATGAACTACTGGGTCGCGACCGTCCGGCCCGACGGCAGGCCGCATGTGATGCCGGTGTGGGCGACCTGGGACGGCGAGGCACTATGGTTCGGCAGCACCCACGCCTCACGCAAGATGCGCAACCTGCGCGCCGATCCCCGCTGCACCGTCACCATCGACAACGCGCTCGACCCGGTCGTCCTCGACGGCGTCGCGGAGTTCGTCACGGATCCGGAAGCCGTCGCCACCTATGTCGAAACCGCCAACGCGAAGTACGCGTCGGCCTACAGCTACGACCCGGACGTCAACGCCATCGTGGCCATCCGGCCTGCCTGGGCGTTCGGGATGCGGGCCGAGGACTTCACCGGAACCCCCACCCGCTGGCAGTGGTGAGCCCGCGGCTGGGGCCCTGCGCGTGAAGGCCCCCTTCCCTCGGCTGAGCCGAGGGA
>NZ_JBHXJK010000083.1:0-38565 GCF_042723255.1 Amycolatopsis thailandensis | reverse complement strand
CTCTGGATGCGGTCCTTGCGCGCGCAAGGACCGCATCCAGAGGACTAAATGCGGGGGTGGCGGGCCATTTCTTCCAGGCGCCGGATGCGTTCGGCCATGGGCGGGTGGGTCGAGAAGAGCTTGGTGAGGCCTTCGCCCGGACGGAACGGGTTCGCGATCATCAGGTGCGACTGCGAGACCAGCTTCGGCTCCGGGACGAGTGGGGCCGCGCGCGTCCCCTGGTCGAGCTTCCGCAGCGCCGACGCCAGGCCGAGCGGGTCGCCGGTGAGTTCCGCGCCCGACGCGTCCGCCTGGTACTCCCGCGACCGGCTCACCCCGAGCTTCACGACGGCGGCCGCGATCGGCCCGATCAGCACCAGGAGCAGCGCGACCAGCGGGCTGTCGCCGTCCTCGCGGTCGTTGCCGCCGAAGACGCTCGCGAACATCGCGATGTTGGCGATCACGCTGATCACGCTCGCCAGCGCGCCCGCGACGCACGAGATGAGGATGTCGCGGTTGTAGACATGGGACAGTTCGTGCCCGAGCACCGCCCGCAGCTCGCGCTCGTCGAGCAGGTCGAGGATGCCGGTGGTGCAGCACACCGCCGCGTGCCGGGGGCTGCGGCCGGTGGCGAAGGCGTTCGGGGCCTGCGTGGGGCTGATGTAGAGCCTCGGCATCGGCTGACGCGCCGTTGTCGCCAGTTCGCGCACGATCCGGTACATCGCCGGCTGCTCGGCCTCGGAGACCGGCCGGGCGCGCATGACCCGCAGCGCCAGCTTGTCGGAGTTGAAATAGGCGTACGCGTTGACGCCGAGCGCCACCACCAGGCCGATGACCAGCGCGCCCCGCCCGAAGAACCCGCTGATCCCGACGATGAGCGCGGACAGCACGCCGAGCAGGACGACGGTCTTCAGCCCGTTCTGGTGTTTGTGCACGGCGGCCTGCTCCTTTCTTTCTCCGGGTTGGGGGTTACTCATCGGAAACAACGCGATCGGGGGACGCGAAGTTCCTTCGCCTGCCCGGATCACGAGTTATCGTCGAACCCCGGAACGATCATGGGGAGGCGCCCGTGCGAGGACCCGAACTGAGCCGCCGAGCCCTGCTCACGCTGGCCGCGGCCGGTGCTTCCGCGGTCGCCTTCGCGCCGGCGGCCAGAGCCGAGAAGGTGCTCGTCGTCGAGGTCGGGGGCGCCCCGGAGGCGGTCGCGGTGAATTCCGTCACCGGCTTCGCGTACGTCTCGGATCCCGCCACCGGCACGGTCGTCGTCATCGACTCGCGGAGCGGCACGGTCGGTGACGTGATCCCGGTCGGCGGTGAGCCCGCCGGGCTGGCCGTGGACACCGTGACCAACCGGGTCTACGTCACCAACCCGCCCGGCGGGACCGTCCTCGTCATCGACGGGCTGGTCAACGAGGTCGTCAGCGTGGTGCCCGCCGGTCCGGGCGCGTCCGATGTCGACGTCGACGAGCAGGCGAACCGCGCCTACGCGGTCAGCGATCTCACCGGGACACTCGCCGTCGTCGACGGCGTCGGCTGCCGCCTGCTGAACCTGCTCCCCGGCCCCACGCGATCGCTGGCGTCGACGGCCGTCGACAGCGGGCGCAAGCTGGCGTACTGCACCAGCCCGGACACGGACTCGCTGGAGGTCTACGACATCGGCGCCGGGAAGTTCGCCGCCGGTATCCCGGTCGGCCGGTCACCGACCGGGGTCGCCGTGCACCGTCCGTCCGGGACGGTGTTCGTCGCGAATTCGGCGATCCATCATCTGTCCGTTGTGGACGGAGGCGCTCGCAGGGAAAAGGCGACCGTGCTGCTGCGGTCGGAATCGTCGGCGGTCGCGGTCCACGAAGGGTCGAACACCGTCTACGCCAACGGAGGTCCCAACGGGGTCGCCAGGATCGACGGTGTCACGAGCCTGCTCACCGGCGACCTGTCACTCGGCGTGAACCCCGGCGCGGTCGCGATCGACCAGCGCACCAGAACGGTGTACGTGACGGATCCCTTGCGCGGAAGGGTTTCCTTGATCAGGGATTTCTGAGTTCTCACGTGGAGTAACTCCGGGTATACCGTCGATGGCATGAAACTCGGTTTGCAGATCCCGGACCTCACGTGGCCGAAGGGTGCGAGCGCGCTGGGCGCCGATCTGGCGGCCGTCGCCAGGAAGGCCGACGAAGCAGGCTTCGACTCCGTCGCCCTGATGGACCACTTCTTCCAGATCTCGGTCGTCGGCCCGCCCGAGAACGACATGATCGAGGCCTACACGGCGCTCGGTTTCCTCGCCGCGCACACCGAACGCGCGAAACTGCTCACCGTCGTCACCGGTGTCCACTATCGCGAGCCCGGCCTGCTGGCGAAGGCCGTCACGACGCTCGACGTCCTTTCCGGCGGCCGCGCCATTCTCGGTATCGGCGCGGGCTGGAACGAAGAGGAATCGCGCGGGCTCGGCTTCCCGTTCCCGTCCACCGCCGAGCGCTTCGAGCGGCTGGAAGAAACGCTGCGCTACATCAGGCAGATGTGGAGTGACGACGACGGCCCCTTCCAGGGCAAGCACTATCAGGCCGAAAGGCTGATGAACGTGCCGCAGGCGCTGTCGAAGCCGCATCCGCCGATCATGATCGGGGGCAGCGGTGAAAAGAAGACGCTGCGGTTCGTCGCGAAATACGGCGACATGTGCAATCTCTTCAACGGCCCGGACCTCGAACGCAAACTCGACGTGCTCAAGCAGCACTGCGAGAACGAGGGCCGCGACTACGCCGAGATCACCAAGACCGTCTATCACACCTTCGACATCGGGCCGAAGGGCGAGAAGACCGGCGAACTGAACGACGCGCTCGGCAAGCTCGCCGAACTCGGTGTCGATGTCGCGATCGGGTCCATTCCAGGGCTCCCCGATCTCGACCTCGTCGAGAAGATCGGCGAGAAAGTCATCCCGGTCGCGGAAAAGCTCTGACGGACGCTCGCCCACCTCGCCGTCCGCGGGCATGATGGCGGGGTGAGCGAGTACGTATTGCGCGGCGGACTGCAACCGGACACCTCGGCCGTGGCCGCCGTACTGGCGCACCACGGTGTCGAAGGACCGGACGGGAAGGCGCCGAGTGAGGCGCTGGTGTTCGCCGTGTCCGGCGGCATCGGGGCGGGCTACATCCTGTGGGACTTCGCGCACGAGTCGACGTCGACGATCGTGTTCGGTTTCCGCGCGCGCTGGCAGTATCCGCGGGAATGGCTGAAGTCCACAGTGGACCGACTCGGGCTCGGCGCCGACATCCACACCACCGGCGGCAAACGCGCCGCCGCGAAACGGCTCACCACCGACCTCGAAGCGGGGCGGCCGGTGCTCGTCCTGCCCGACCGCGAGTCCCTCGGCTACTGGCACCTGCCGCCGGAGATGTCCGGCGGTGGTGGCCACTTCGTCGTCGCGTACGGCGAAGAGGACGGCCGCGTGCTCGTCGACGACCGGAACCTCGCGCCCCTGACGGTCGACCGGAAGACGTTCGACGCCGCCCGCGGCCGGGTCGGCTCGTACAAGAACCTGCTCGCGACGATCACGCCCGGTGAGGTCCCGGACTGGAAGTCGGCCGTGCGCGCCGGGCTGACGGACTGCGCGCGGAACCTCTCCGCGCCGTCGAAGTCGTTCTCGCTGCCCGCCTGGGGACGCTGGGCGAAGGCGATGACCGACGAACGTGACCCGAAGGGCTGGCCGCGCGCGTTCGCCGAACGGCGCGGGCTCGTCGGGGCGCTGTTCAACGTCTGGGAGAACGTCACCCCGGCAGGGATGGAGGGCGGGCACCTGCGCGGGCTGTTCGCCGACGCGCTCACCGAGGCCTCCGCCCTGCTCGACGTCCCGGAGCTGGCCGAGCAGGCCTCGACGTGGCGTGGGATCGCCGAACGCTGGGCCGAACTGGCCGAGGCCGCCGTTCCGCCCTCGGCCGCGGAGTTCGGCTGGGTGCGCGGGCTGGTCAGCGCGGTTTCGGCGGGCGTCCGCGAGGGTGACGCGGGGCAGGACGCGGCCGCGGAGGCCGGGGCGGAGATGTGGAAACTGCGCGCGCACTACGACGACGAAACGCCGTTCACCGACGTCGAGGCCCGCGGCCTGTTCGCCTCGATGGGCACGATGATCCGGGACATCCACGTCGCCGAGACGGCCGCGATCCGGGAGCTCTCCGAAACCCTGATGGAGTGAACCGGGCCGGTGTCCGTTGCGCCGCGCGGCCGGAACACCGCGTGATCGTTGAAGATCCACTTCGTGCACGCCCATCCGCTGGGGACGACCAGTGCGAGTCCCGCTTCCGAGATCCACCTCTACCGTCATCGCCTGCGTGTCACCGACCTGGACTATCTCGGTCACGTCGGGAACGTGCGGCTGCTGGACTACTTCCAGGAAGCCCAGGTCGCGATGCTCGACCCGCGGCGTGAGCACGTCTTCCGCACCAAGGGACCGGCCTACCTGATCGCGAAGCACAACGTCAGCTACCTGCGCAGGCTGACCTTTCGCGACAATCCCGTCGAGGTGGAAACCGTGGTCGGGCGGATCGGGACCTGCGACGTCGTGGTGAACAGCAGGCTGCGCGACGAAAAGGCCGTCTACGCGCGCTGCCGCACCATCTGGGTCGCGTGCACCTTGCCCGACGGCTGCACGCGACGCCTCGACGAAGAGGAACGCGAGCGGCTGACCCGGTTCACCGGGACGGTCGACGAAATCTCCTGAACCGAGTTTTTAACCGTTTATGCTCCATTTCCCGCATCACCGGAAAACCGCTGGGCCGTTCAGCGGCTGATCATCACACTTTTCGGCCGGTACCTTCGTGAGAGCTCTCTTCCCCTGCTGAGCTCCCCGGAGGTATTTCATGCCACGGCCGAAGTCTGTCCGCTTTCTCGCGCCCTTGGTCGGCGCGCTACTCCTGACCAGCGGGGTGGCCGCCGCCGCTCCCACCCCCGAAGACCCTCAGTTCATCCGCCTGGCCAGCAGAACCTTCGATCCGCTCACCCAGCGGACCGCCGCGAGCCAGGACTGGAAGGGCTCGTACCTGCTCCAGGTCCGGGGCACGCTGACCGACGCGCAGCGCGGGCGATTGCGCGCGCTCGGCGTGCGAATCGGCACCTACATTCCCGATTTCGCCTATGTGGTCCGCCTCGCGCCGGAAAACCGCGAATCGATCGCGAAATTGAATTTCGTCCGCTGGCTCGGCGAATACCGCCCGGACGACAAGACGGAAATCTCGGTGGCCGGGACGGGCAGCTATCTGGTGACGCTGATCGAGCCGGACGCGCGGGACCAGCGCGCGGTGGCCGAGCGGATCCTGCGGCTCGGCGGCGGCATCGAGGCGATTTCGCAGAGCGGTCAGCACATCGTCGCCACCCTCGGCTCCGGCCAGGTCACGACCGTGGCCCAGGGCGCCGAGGTGCTCGCGGTCGGCGCGATCACCGCGCCCGGGACCGACATGGCCAACGCCAGGGAGAGCGGGGGCGCGAACTACATCGAGAGCGCCGGCGGCTATCGCGGCCAGGGCGTGCGCGGCGAGGTGATGGACGGCGGCCTGCGCGCCACGCACCAGGAGTTCAAGGCGCGGCCGACCGTGCTCCACGGCTCGAACTCGACCGACACCAGTCACGGCACCTCGACCTACGGGCAGATCTTCGCTTCCGGGGTGAGCTCGCCGCAGCGCGGCCTGCTGCCCGAGGGCCAGGGCATCTTCGCGACCTACAACAAACCGGACCGCTACGCGCACACCAAGGAACTGGTCGACGCGAACGGCAAGTACCGCGCGGTCTTCCAGAGCAACAGCTGGGGCGGCGGGCTGACGACGGCGTACAACTCCGTCTCGGCCGAGCTCGACAAGATCGTCTTCGACCTCGACCTGCTGATCTGCCAGTCGCAGAGCAACGCGGGGACCCAGCAGTCGCGGCCGCAGGCCTGGTCGAAGAACGTGCTCTCGGTCGGCGGGCAGTACCACTACAACACGCTGAACCGCACCGACGACAAGTGGAACCGCGGCGCCAGCATCGGCCCGGCCGCCGACGGCCGGATCAAACCGGAGCTGTCGAACTACTACGACAAGATCGACACCACGTCGTCCGGCAGTGACACCTCGTACACGACGTCCTTCGGCGGCACGAGTGGCGCGACCCCGATCACGTGCGGCAACGCCGGTCTGCTGTTCCAGATGTGGGCCGACGGCGTGTTCGACGGCGGTCCCGGCAAGGGGCGTGACGTCTTCACGAGCCGCCCGCACGCCGCGACCGCGAAGGCGCTGCTGGTCAACGGGGCCGACCAGTTCGCGTTCAGCGGCACCTCGCACGACATGACCCGCACGCATCAGGGCTGGGGCACCGCGAACGTGCGCTACCTGCACGAACAGGCCAAGGCAAACGGGTGGAAGCTGCCGGTGCTGGTCAACGAGACCGACCTGCTGGGCACCGGGCAGTCCAAGAAGTACACGGTCGCGGTGAACGGGACCAAGCAGTTCAAGGCGACGCTGGCCTACACCGATCCGGCCGGTTCGCCGAGCGCGTCGGTCGCCAGGGTCAACGACCTGACACTGAAGGTGACCGCTCCGAACGGGACCGTCTACTACGGCAACAACGGGCTGAACGCGGGCAACTTCTCGACCGCGGGCGGCTCGCCGAACACCGTCGACACGGTGGAGAACGTCATCCTCGAAAAGCCCGCCGCCGGGACTTGGACGGTGGAGGTCGTGGCGACGCAGGTCAACGCCGACGGACATCCGGAAACGTCGGCGACCGACGCGGACTACGCCCTGGTGGTTTCTTGACGATGTGAGGGGCGCCACGCGGCCGGATCGCGTTTAGCGGGCTAAACGCGATCCGGCCGGGTTCCGCGAATGCGGATCACCCTCGGTCACGGGGATTCCGACATTGCCCGCGCCCGGATGGCGGAGACATCTGCGCCGATGGCCGAGACGTCAGGTTTCGGTTGTGAGACGGAAGCGTGAGACCTCCGAAAGGCATGTAACGAGGCGACCCGGGGTGCCGACGTCTGGGATACGTGACGCGAGCCAAGGAGCCTCTCGATGACCACCTGCCGACTCTGCGGATCGGCCCATCTCGCCAGCGTCGTCGACCTCGGGGCGACGCCGCCGTGCGAACGATTCCTGACCGCGGCCGGGCTGGCGGAACCGGAGCCGACCTATCCTCTGCACCTGCAAGTCTGCACCGAATGCTGGCTCGCCCAGATCCCGCCGCTGATCACCCCGGAA
The DNA here is from genome assembly GCF_042723255.1 of Amycolatopsis thailandensis. Taxonomy (NCBI): domain Bacteria; kingdom Bacillati; phylum Actinomycetota; class Actinomycetes; order Pseudonocardiales; family Pseudonocardiaceae; genus Amycolatopsis; species Amycolatopsis thailandensis. Next base: position 31,372 of record NZ_JBHXJK010000083.1, on the reverse strand, counting down.
GAGACTTTCACCGAATACGCGTATTTCTCGTCGTATTCCGCCTCTTGGGTCGACCACGCCAAAACGTTCGTGGACGGCGCCGTCGAACGACTCGGGCTCGACGAGTCCTCGTTCGTCGTCGAGGTCGCCAGCAACGACGGCTATCTGCTCAAACACGTTGTCGCGCAGCAGATCCGCTGTCTCGGCGTGGAACCTTCGGTGAACGTGGGGCAAGCCGCGCGTGACGCCGGGGTGCCGACGAAGACCGCCTTCCTGGGCCCCGAAAGCGGGCGCGACGTCCGCGAGGAGCACGGTCCCGCCGATCTCGTCGTGGCGAACAACGTTTACGCACACATTCCGGACATCATCGGTTTCACGCACGGGCTCCGCGCCCTGGTCGCCGATGACGGCTGGGTCAGCATCGAGGTCCAGCACCTGCTGACGCTGATCCAGGAGAACCAGTACGACACGATCTATCACGAGCACTTCCAGTACTACACGGTGGAATCCGCGCGCCGGGCCCTTTCGCGCGGCGGATTGTCCGTTGTGGACGTCGAACTGCTGCCCACCCACGGCGGGTCCATCCGCCTGTGGGCGCGCCCGGACGCCGTCGCCGGCGAGCCGAGCGAGCGGATGACGCAGGTCCTCGACGCCGAGAAGGCGGCCGGACTGCACGAAATGTCCGGCTACACCGAGTTCTCCGAGCGGGTCACCAAGGTCCGGCTCGAGCTGAACAAGTTCCTCACCGACGCGGCGCTCGAAGGCAAGACCGTCGTCGGCTACGGCGCCCCGGGCAAGGGCAACACGCTGCTGAACCACTGCGGTATCCGCCCGGACGTGCTGCGCTACACCGTCGACCGCAACCCGTACAAGCACGGCCGGTTCACCCCCGGCACCCGGATCCCGATCCTCCCGCCGGAGCGCATCGAAGCGGACCGGCCCGATTACGTGCTCGTCCTTCCGTGGAACCTCCGGAAGGAACTGACCGCCCAGTTGTCCTTTGTGGACGAATGGGGCGGGAAACTGGTCTTCCCCATCCCGCACCTGGAAATCGTCGAGGTGAAGTCGTGAAGGTAGTCCTCTTCTGCGGCGGCTACGGCATGCGGATGCGCAACGGTGACGCGTCCGACGTGCCGAAGCCGATGGCCATGGTCGGCCCCAGACCCCTGATCTGGCACGTGATGCGATACTACGCGCATTTCGGCCACACCGAGTTCATTCTCTGCCTCGGTTACGGCGCGCACCACATCAAGGAGTTCTTCCTCAATTACCAGGAGACCGTCTCCAACGATTTCGTCCTGCGGAACGGCAAGGCGGAACTGCTGTCGACCGACATCGCGGACTGGTCGATCTCCTTCGTGCAGACCGGCCTCGAATCGGCCATCGGCGAGCGGCTGCGCCGGGTGCGCCCGTATCTCGAAGGCGACGAGATGTTCCTCGCCAACTACGCCGACGTCCTCACCGACGCGCCGCTCCCGGAGATGATCGAGCGCTTCGAGGCCACCGACGCCGGCGCGTCGATGATGGTCGTGCCGCCGCAGTCGTCGTTCCACTGCGTCGAGATGAACGAGGACGGCCGGATCGGCGCGCTGACCCCGGTCAGCGAGATGCCGCTGTGGGAGAACGGCGGGTACTTCGTGCTGCGCCAGGAGGTCTTCGACCACATCCCCGAGGGCGGCGACCTGGTGGCCGACGGCTGCGGTGAGCTCGCCAAGCGGGGCAAGCTGCTCGCGTACCCGTACCGCGGGTTCTGGAAGCCGACCGACACCGTCAAGGAACGCGTCCAGCTGGACGACGCGTACGCGCACGGAGACCGCCCCTGGGCGCGGTGGGAACGCGAACCCTCGCCGGTGGTCACGGCGTGATCGGACTCGGCACCGGCCGGATCGAGCGGATCGTCGCGCTCGGCGCGCATTGTGACGACATCGCCATCGGGGCGGGCGGCACACTGCTGACGCTCTGCGCCGGAAACCCCGGCGTGCGGGTCGACGCGCTCGTCCTGTCCGGCGGCGGCACCGAGCGGGAGACCGAGGAGCGCGCCGCGCTCGCGGCCTTCTGCCCGGGCGCCGACGTCGAGGTCACCGTGCTCAAACTGCCCGACGGCCGGTTCCCCTCGCATTGGGAAGAGGCCAAGAACGGGCTGGAGGAGCTGCGCCGCCGCACGGACCCGGACCTCGTCCTCTCCCCGCGTACGGCCGACGCGCATCAGGACCACCGCGGCCTGGCGACGCTGGTGCCGACGGTGTTCCGCACCCATCTCCAGCTGGAGTACGAGATCGCCAAATGGGACGGCGACCTCGGCAAACCCACCGCGTACGTCCCGCTGACGGCGGAGCTCGCCGAGGAGAAGGTCCGCCTGCTCCAGGAGCATTACGCCTCTCAGCGGCACCGGCCTTGGTACGACCGGGAAGCCTTCCTCGGCCTCGCCCGCATTCGCGGCATCGAATGCGGGCAGCGTTATGCCGAGGCCTTCGACCTCAAGAAACTGACGCTCGACCTCACTGCGAAAGGCTGAAAGTCATGCGTGTGCTGCTGACCGGGCACAAGGGGTACCTGGGCACGGTGATGGCCCCGGTGCTGGCCGCCGAAGGCCACGAGGTGATCGGCCTCGACTCCGGTCTTTACGACACCTGCGTGCTGGGCCCCAAGCCCGAAGACCCCGAAGGCTTCGAGGTCGACCTTCGTGACGTCACGGCCGAGCATGTGGCCGGGGTGGACGCCGTGATCCACCTCGGCGCGCTGTCCAACGACCCGCTCGGTTCGCTGGCGCCGGAGCTGACCTACGACATCAACCACCACGCTTCGGTGAAGCTCGCCAAGCTGGCGAAGGACGCCGGGGTCAAGCGGTATCTCTACGCCTCGACGTGCTCGGTCTACGGCGCCTCGGGCGGCGACGGCCTGGTCGACGAGGACGCGCCGCTGCGCCCGGTGACGCCGTACGCCGAGTCGAAGGTGCGGGTGGAGGACGACGTCCAGGAGCTCGCCGACGGCGACTTCAGCCCGGTGTACATGCGCAACGCGACCGCGTTCGGCTTCTCGCCGCGGCTGCGCGGCGACATCGTGCTCAACAACCTGACCGCGCACGCGTTCCTCTCCGGTGAGGTGCTGGTGCTCTCCGACGGCACGCCGTGGCGGCCGCTGGTGCACGCCAAGGACATCGCGCGGGCCTTCGCGGCGGCGCTGGTGGCGCCCAAGGAAGCCGTGCACGGCAAGGCGTTCAACATCGGCACCGAACGCAACAACGTGACCGTCGCCGAGATCGCCGAAGAGGTCGTCGAGGCCGTTCCCGGCTCCACGCTGCGGATCACCGGCGAGGCGGGCGCGGACCCGCGGTCCTACCGGGTCGACTTCTCCCGATTCCGCGCGGCGATCCCCGGTTTCGACTGCGACTGGTCGGTCAAGGACGGCGCGCTCGAACTGATCGACGCCTACAAGACCCACGGCCTCACCGAGCACGGCTTCCAGCGCCTGTTCACCCGGCTGGCGCGGTTGCAGGACCGCACCGCGGCGGGCGAGCTCGACGACACTCTGCGGCGACGCTGATGTCGCACCGGGACCTCGAGACGAGCGCCGACCTGCGAAAGCTGGTCGAGCGCTTGTACCCGTTGTGCCGCAGCATCACCGGCGACGGCGTCCGCCGCACGCTGGAGATCGTCGACGAGCACATCCCGCTGGAGATCCACGAGGTCCCCACCGGCACCGGAGTACTGGACTGGACGGTGCCGCAGGAATGGAACATCCGCGACGCGTACATCAAGGACGCCTCGGGCCGCCGCGTGGTCGACTTCGGTGAGTCGAACCTGCACGTCGTCGGCTACAGCGTCCCGGTGTCGCGGAAGATGCCGCTCTCCGAGCTGCGCGACCACCTGCACACCCTGCCCGACCGGCCGTCCTGGGTGCCGTACCGGACCAGCTACTACTCGCCGACGTGGGGTTTCTGCCTGGCGCAGGAAACCCTCGACGCGATGCCGGACGGCGAATACGAGGTCTGCATCGACTCCACGCTGGCCGACGGGAGCCTCACCTACGCCGAGCACGTCGTGCGGGGCGAGGTCACCGACGAAGTGATCGTCTCCTGCCACACGTGCCACCCGTCGCTGGCGAACGACAACGTCGCCGGGATCGCGATCGCCGCCGCTTTCGCGCAGACGCTGGTGAAGCCCCACTACACGTACCGGTTCCTGTTCATGCCGGGCACGATCGGCGCCATCACCTGGCTCGCGCGCAACACCGAGCGCGTCGGCCGGATCAAGGCGGGGATCGTGCTGGCCTGTGCCGGTGACCCGGGATCGTTGACGTACAAGCGAAGCCGGCGGGGCGACGCCGAGATCGACCGCGTGCTCTCCTACGTCCTGGCCGATCGCGCGCACGAGATCGTCGACTTCTCGCCGTACGGCTACGACGAGCGTCAGTTCTGCTCCCCTGGCTTCAACCTGGGTGTCGGATCGCTGACGAGGACGCCATACGCGGGCTATCCCGAGTACCACACCTCGGCCGACAACCTCGATTTCGTCTCCACCGAGGCCATGGAGGAAACCCTTCAGACCCTGAAGGACACGTACGCCGTCCTCGACCGCAACCGCAGCTACGTCAACCTCAGTCCCTACGGCGAGCCGCAACTCGGCAAGCGCGGGCTGTACGACTCGCTGGGCGGCCGAAGCGACGCCAAACAAGCCCAGATGGCGATGCTCTGGGTGCTCAACCTCTCGGACGGCGAGCACAGCCTGCTCGACGTCGCCGAGCGGTCCGGGCTGCCGTTCGATTCCGTCGTCGCGGCCGCTCAGGCGCTGCACGACGCCGGATTGCTCAAGGATTGAAGATGCGATCACTTCTGCGTTCCCAAGCCATCCGGGCCATGGCCGGACGGCTCAGCTGGGGCCTCGGCGACCAGGCCGTCTCCAGCATCACCAACTTCGTGGTCGGTCTCTACGTCGCCCGCTCGCTCGGCACGTTCGCGTTCGGCATGTTCAGCCTCGCCTGGGTCAGCTACGGCGTGGTGCTCAACCTCTCGCGCGGGCTGACGACCGATCCGCTGATGGTGCGGTTCTCCGGGGTGTCCACCGAATCCTGGCGCGCCGCGACCGCGCGGGCGACCGGGACGGCGCTCACCGCGGGTGTCGTGGCCGGGATGATCAGCGTGGCCGCCGGGCTCATCGTGGGCGACTCCACCGGCGGGGCGTTCGTCGCGCTCGGCTTCGTCATCCCCACGCTGCTGCTGCAGGACGCGTGGCGGTTCACCTTCTTCGCCGCCGGGCACGGGAAGAAGGCGTTCCTCAACGACGTCGTCTGGGGGATCGCGCTGATCCCGGCGTTGTTCATCGCGCACCACACGTCCGACACCGTCGTCGCGTTCATCCTGGCGTGGGGCCTTTCCGGGGCGGTCGCGGCGGGCTTCGGCTGCCTGCAGTCCGGGGTCCGGCCGGATCCGCGCGGCACGCTCGAATGGATCAAGGCGCACCGCGACCTCGGCACCCGCTACGTGATCGAAAACGTCAGCAACAGCGGCTCGTCGCAACTGCGGATGTACGGTCTCGGCGCGATCGCCGGGATCGCGAGCGTCGGCGCGGTCCGCGGCGCCGAGCTGCTCCTCGGGCCGTTCTTCGCCCTCTTGATGGGACTTTCCCTGGTCACGGTCGCCGAAAGCGCACGGGTGCTCCAAAGGGCCCCGCACCGCTTCCGGAAGTTCTGCGCCGTTCTCGGCGCCGGCCAGGCGGCGGCGGCCCTGCTCTGGGGCCTCGCCTTGCTTCTGGTACCCCACGACGCCGGCCGGTTCGTCCTCGGTGACGTCTGGGATCCCGCTTCGGAACTGATCCTCCCGGTGACCATCGGTATCGCCGCGGCGGGATTCAACACCGGGGCGGCCGCCGGACTGCGTGCGCTCGGCGCTGCGAAAAGGAGCCTTCGCGCCCAGCTGATCAACTCGGCCGGCTATGTCGGTTTCGGGCTCATTGGCGCCTTCTTGGCCGGGGCGTCCGGATCCGCCTGGGGGGTCGCGTTGGCGATCACCAGCGGGTCAGCGGTGTGGTGGCTGCAGCTGCACATCGCCCTCAGAGAACACCAGACTTCGGAGAAGGAAGAAATGAGGACGTCATGAGCACCGCTCCTCGGCTGAGCATCGGGCTCCCGGTCTACAACGGCGAGGACTACCTCGCCGAATCGCTGGACGCACTCCTCGGCCAAAGCTTCGCGGACTTCGAGCTGATCATCTCGGACAACGCGTCCACCGACCGCACCGAAGAGATCAGCCGCGACTACGCGAAGCTGGATTCCCGCGTCCGCTATGTGCGCCAGCCGGTGAACATCGGCTGCGCGCCCAACCACAACTACTGTGTCGACGTCGCCCGCGGCGAGCTGTTCAAATGGGCCTCCGACGACGACCTCTACGCGCGCGACCTGCTGGAACGCTGTATCGAAGCGCTCGACGAGCACCCGGAGTTCGTCCTCTCGCACTCGTGGACGGCGATGATCGACGAGAAGGGCGTCGTCACGCAGGCGCTGGAGTACCCGCTCAACACGGTTTCGCCGCACGCCGCGGAACGCTTCCGCAGCACGCTGTTCGCGCCCGGCGGGGACGACGACGGCGCGGTCATCCGCACCGAGGTGCTGCGCCGCGTCGCGCCGCTGGACAGCTACCACCACGCGGACCGCACGATCATCTCGGAGCTGGCCCTGCACGGCCCGTTCCACCAGGTGCCCGACTGGCTGTACTTCCGGCGCGACCACCCCGGCCGCTCCGAACACGAGCACCCGACCGTGCGCAGGCGCGCGACCAACCTCGACCCGAAGCGGGCCGACAAACTGCGCCACCCGATGATCCGGCTGCTCGGCGAGTACGTCCTGGGCTACGTCAACGCGATCCGCAACGCGCCGATCTCCGGCGCGGAGAAGCGCGAATGCTTCCGCTACCTGCGGCAGTGGGCGCTGAACCGGGCCGGGAACCCGGCCATGGGACGGATGCCGGTCCAGGCCGAGGCGGAAACCGGCCCGCGTGAGGTCTCCGTCGTCTCGGTCGTCGCCGGCCAGGAGGGACGAGTCCCTTGATCCCGCCCGCGAGGATCGGGCTGTTCGGACTCCTCGGATCGGGGAACCTCGGCAACGACGGTTCCTTCGAGGCGGTCCTCGGGTTCTTGCGCACGGAACATCCGGACGCCGCCATCAGCGTGATGTGCGGCGGTCCGGAAATCGTCGCGTCGCGCTACGGACTCGAAACGACCGCGTTGAACTGGTACCAAGGTGAGTACCGCACGGCCTCAGGTCCGCTTTCCATCGCCATGAAGGGTTTCGGCAAGTTCGTCGACGTCGTCCGCACGGCGGCGTGGGCCCGGCGCCAGGACGTGGTGATCGTGCCGGGGATGGGTGTCCTCGAATCCACCCTTCCCCTGCGCCCGTGGGGTTTCCCGTACGCCCTGCTGCTGCTTTCGGCGTCCGGCAGGCTGGTCGGCACCAAGGTGGCGCTGGTGAGTGTCGGCGCCAACGTGAGCTCGCACCGGGTCACCCGCTCGGTCATCGGCTGGGCCGGGCGGCTGGCGTCGTTCCGGTCGTACCGGGACGAGCCGTCACGGGAAGCGATGCGCGCGATGGGGGTGGACGTCACGAACGACCGCGTCTACCCCGATCTCGCGTTCGCCCTCCACGCGCCGTCGGAACCGGTGCTGCCCCGTTCGGTCGGGGTCGGGGTGATGGCCTACCACGGCGGAAACGAGGATCGCGCCCGCGCCGGCGACATCTACGAGTCCTATGTGGACAACATCACCCGGTTCGTCGCCGGCCTGGTCGCCGACGGACGTCCGGTGCGGTTGTTCATCGGCGACCAGGCGGACCGCCAGGTCGTCGACGAGATCATGCGGGAACTGGAGTCCCCGCTGATCGCGGCCGCCGACACGTCCACTTTGGACGATGTGCTGCGGGCGATGTCGGCCGTCGAGACCGTCGTCGCCACCCGGTACCACAACGTCCTGTGCGCGCTGAAGCTGGCGAAACCGACGTTGTCCATCGGCTACGCGCGCAAGAACGAGGTCCTCATGACCGCACTGGGGCTGGGGGAATTCTGCCAGTCCGCCAAGGAGATCGATTTCGACGCGCTGGTCCGCCAGTTCGCCGAACTCGAATCCCGCGCGGGCGAACTGACCGCGATCGTCGCGAAACGAGGCGCTGAACAGGTGCGGCTACTGGACGAGCAGTTCGCCGAGCTGTCGGCCGCCTTCCTGCCGATGGGAGTCCGATGAAGGTGACACCGGTGCCCGCCATCGCGGGCGCGTACCTGTTCGAACCGACGCCGCACGCCGACGAACGCGGCTTCTTCAGCCGCACGTTCGACGCCGACGTCGCCCGGTCCGCCGGGATCGATCCGAACGGGTTCCTCCAGGACAGCGTTTCCCGGTCCCGCAAGGGAGTGCTGCGCGGGATGCATCTCCGTTCCGGGAAGGGCGAGGCGAAGCTGGTCCGGTGCTCGTGGGGCGCCGTCTTCGACGTCGTCGTCGACCTGCGGCCGGATTCGCCGACCTACCTCGGCAAGGAGACCTTCGAGCTCTCCGGGGAGACCCAGGTCTCGCTGTATATCCCGGCGGGTTGCGCGCACGGGTTCCAGGCGCTCACCGAGATCGCCGACGTCTCCTACCGGATCGACCGCGAGCACGACCCGGCCGAGGACGTCGCGATCGCCCACGACGACCCGGATCTGGCGATCCCCTGGCCGCTCCCGGTGGCGCTGATGTCGGAGCGGGACCGGTCCGCGCTCCCGCTTTCCGCTGTCTTACAGAACACGAGGTGAGAGCATGACCCGTCAGCTTCCCAAGTCGATGCGGGCCAACGAGCGCCTCCACGCGATGATCCCCGGCGGCGCGCACACCTACGCCAAGGGAGACGACCAGTACCCGGAGAACCTGGCGCCGGTCATCTCCCACGGGCTCGGCGCGCACGTCTGGGACGTCGACGGGAACGAATACATCGAGTACGGCTCGGGGCTGCGCGCGGTCAGCCTCGGGCACGTGCACCCCCGGGTGAGCGAGGCCGCCCACCGGGAGATCGACCGGGGCGCGAACTTCGCCCGCCCGTCCATCGTGGAGGAAAGGGCGGCGACGAAGTTCCTCGAAACCGTCCCGACCGCCGAGATGGTCAAGTTCGCCAAGAACGGCTCGGACGCCACCACCGCCGCGGTCAAGCTCGCCAGGGCGGCCACCGGCAGAGAACTGGTGGCGATCTGCCGCGACCACGCGTTCTTCTCCATCGACGACTGGTTCATCGGCACCACGGCCATGTCGTCGGGCATCCCGGACGGGATCACCGGCCTCACCGTGTCCTTTCCCTACGGCGACCTCCCGGCGACGGAACGGCTGCTGCGGGAGAACGCGGGCCGGGTGGCCTGCCTCGTGCTGGAGGCGTCCACCCAACTCGAACCGCCCGCCGGATACCTCGTCGGCCTGCGCGAACTCGCCGACCGGTACGGCTGCGTCCTGATCTTCGACGAGATGATCACCGGTTTCCGCTGGTCGGAGGCGGGAGCGCAAGGTCTCTACGGCGTCACGCCGGACCTCTCGACGTTCGGCAAGGCACTCGGCAACGGGTTCGCCGTCTCCGCGCTCGCGGGCAAACGCGAACTGATGGAACTCGGCGGCCTGCGCACCACCGAGGACCGCGTCTTCCTGCTGTCCACCACGCACGGCGCCGAGACGCATTCGCTCGCGGCCGCGATCGCGGTCATGGAGACCTACACCGAAGAAGGCATCGCCGCGCGGCTGCACGCGCTCGGCGACCGGCTCGCCGCCGGGGTCCGCGAAGTCGCGGCCTCGGCCGGGGTCGGGGAACACGTCGTCGTGCGCGGCCGGGCGAGCAACCTCGTCTTCGCCACGCTCGACGCCGAGAAGAAACCGTCGCAGGACTATCGCACGCTGTTCCTGCGGCAACTGGTCACGGGCGGGGTCCTCGGACCGTCGTTCGTGGTCAGCAGCGCGTTGTCCGAAGAAGACATCGACCGGACTGTCGAAGTGGTCTCGCAGGCCTGCCTCGTGTATCGCAAAGCGCTCGACGCGGATGATCCGGCGCCGTGGCTGGGTGGCCGTCCGGTGAAGCCGGTTTTTCGGAGAAGGGTATGAGTTTAGCGATCGCACATCGCTCGGCCGGCAAGCGCGCGCTTTGCGTCACGCTGTCGGTATTACTGCTCCAGGTCACCGTTGAATCCACAGCGGTGGCGGATCCAGAGCCGACCCGAGGGGTGTGCGGCACGACCGTCGGCGTCCCCTCCGCACCGGAAGGCGCCCAGGTCGTCGAACCGGGCACCGATCTGAACGAACGGACCCGGTCCAGCCCGCCGGGTACCACGTTCTGGCTGTCACCGGGCACCCATCACCTGGCCGACGACCAGTTCGGTCAGGTGCTGCCCAAGGACGGCAACGTCTACCTCGGCGCACCCGGTGCCGTACTCGACGGACGAAGACTCAACCGCGCGGCGTTCACCACGTCGGCCAAGGACGTGGTCATCCGAGGACTGACGATCCGCGGCTTTCTCGGCCAACAGGATCAAGGCGTGGTCAACCACGACTCCGGCGAGCGATGGACCATCGAAGGCAACGTCATCGAGGACAACGACGGCGCCGCAATGATGACCGGATCCGGCCAGCGGGTGATCGGGAACTGCCTGCGCAACAACGGTCAGTACGGCATCAACGCCTACCGCGCCGGCGGCGGGCTGTCCGACCTGGTGATCGAAGGCAACGAGATCACCGGGAACAACACCGGCGACTGGGAGACGAAGATCCCGGGCTGCGGGTGCAGTGGCGGCGCGAAATTCTGGGCCGTGAACCGCGCCGACATCGTCGGCAACTTCGTCCACCACAACCACGGTGTCGGGCTCTGGGCCGACACGAACAACAACGACTTCCTCATCCAGGACAACGTGATCGAGGACAACGCCTCGGAGGGGCTGTTCTACGAGATTTCCTACAACCTGGAGCTGATCGGGAACACGTTCCGGCGCAACGCGCTGGTGCAGGGCCGCACCCGGGCCGCCAAGGGTGACAGCTTCCCGGTCGCGTCGGTGTACATCAGCGAGTCGGGCGGGGAGCCCAGGCTGCCCGCCCGGACGAGCCAGATCGACATCCGGGGCAACCTGTTCTCGGACAACTGGTCGGGGATCACGCTGTGGGAGAACGCGGACCGGTTCTGCAACAGCCCGGCCAACACGTCCTCGCTCTCCTGCACGGCACTGGTCTCACCGATGTCCACCTGCTCCGATCCGGGCATCACGACGGCGCCGCTGTACAGCGACTGCCGGTGGAAGACCCAGCGCGTTCTGGTGCACGAGAACACGTTCGAGTTCGATGGGTCGATGGAAGGCTGCCTCGACCGTTGCGGCCGGATGGCGGTGCTCTCGAACTACGGGACCTACCCGGCCTGGTCACCGTATCGGGGGAACGTGATCTCCGACGCGATCACCTTCCGGCAGGAAAATCGGTGGTACGACAACCAGTACTACGGGCCATGGCGGTTCGTCGCCCAAGACGCGTCACGACAGCTGACGTCGGCGCAATGGCAGGCCGAACCGTATCGGCAGGACGTCTGCAGCGGCTTCGGGGAGACGGTGACCTGCTGAGTTTTCACCTGTAAGTGTCCATCTGGGACCGTCCATAGTGGCTTACCGTTTCCGGTATGCCCGCCTTCCTGGTCGTCCTGCTGCTGCTCGCGGCGGGAGTCGTCACCGCCTCTCCGGCTTCGGCGGCTCCCGTCGCGGCTTGCGCCGCGGGACCGTTGAGCCCGTCGAAACCGGACGGCGCCGTGGTCGTCCCGCCGGGGACCGACCTTTCCGAGAAGACACGCGAGCTCCCGGCCGGCACGACGTTCTGGCTGACCGAGGGCAAGCACACCCTGGGCCAGGACGAGTACGGCCAGATCATCCCGAAGGACGGAAACGTCTACCTCGGCGCACCCGGCGCCGTGCTGGACGGCGGCGGCGTCAACCGCTACGCGTTCACCCAGCAGGCGCGCGACGTCGTCATCCGCGGCCTCACCATCCGCGGTTTCGCGGCGCCGCGGGATCAGGGCGTGGTCAATCACGACTCCGGGGAACACTGGACCATCGAAGGCAACACCATCGAGGACAACCGCGGCGCCGCGATGATGGCGGGACCGCGTCAGGAGATCCTGCGGAACTGCCTGCGGAACAATGGCCAGTACGGCATCAACGCCTACCGGGCGGGCGACGGGATCACCGGGCTGCTCGTCGAGGGCAACGAGATCACCGGGAACAACACCGACGACTGGGAAAAGCAGGTCCCCGGCTGCGGCTGCAGCGGCGGCGCGAAATTCTGGGCGGTGAACGGCGCCGACATCCGCGGGAACTGGGTCCACCACAACCACGGCGCCGGGCTGTGGGCGGACACGAACAACAACGACTTCCTCATCGAGGACAACCTGATCGAGGACAACGAGGCGGAGGCGTTGTTCTACGAGATCTCGTACAACCTCGTGGTCCGTGACAACACCTTCCGGCGGAACACCCTCGTACAGGGACGCGCTTTCGCCGCCCGCGGGGACGATTTCCCGGTCGGCACGATCTATCTTTCCGAGTCGGGTGGCGAACCGCGTATTCCGGCGCGGACTTCTTCGGTGGAGATCGTCGACAACGTTTTCGAGGACAATTGGGGCGGGATCACCGCTTGGGAGAACGCGGACCGCTTCTGCAACAGCCCGGCGAACACTTCTTCCGGCTCGTGCACGCTTCTCGTTCCTTCGGTCTCTTCCTGTTCTTCTCCGGGGATCGCTTCTCGTCCGTTGTACGACGACTGCCGGTGGAAGACGCAACGGGTTTCGATCCACGGCAACAAGTTCTCGCACGGGTCTTCGTGCACGGGGTTGTGCGGGCGGATGGCGCTTTTGGCGAACTTCGGGACTTATCCTGATTGGTCGCCTTATCGGGATTCTTCCGTTTCCGACGCTGTTACTTTTCGGCAGGGGAATCGGTGGTACGACAACGCTTACTCGGGTTCTTGGCGTTTCGTCGCTCATGACACTTCGCGGACTTTGGGGGCTTCGGCTTGGCAGGGGGCTCCTTACTCGCAGGATGCTGGGTCGGGCTTCGGGTGACCGGGGGTCGCGTGACGCTGGGTCGGGCTTCGAGCGACGGGGGGCGACGGGGGAAGATTTCGGACGTTGAGTGTCCGGAATCTTCCCCCGTCGACCGAATTTCGTCGTGACAGTTCCGCTCATGCCCCTTCCCGAGCGATCTTGTCGGTGGTGGGGCCCATGGTGATCAGGTGCACCGAGGAACCTGGACGAACAGTCCCCTACTGACCCGAGGTCCGCTGGTCCTCCGAACGGCGGAACTCGAAGCCGCCGGAGTACCGGACCGGACCGTCAGACGCCGCTGCGCTCCCGGCGGCCCTTGGCAACGGCTCCTGCCCGGAGTCGTGCTGCTTCACAGCGGTGCGCCCACCGATGATCAGCTGCTCCAGGGTGCGCTGCTCTACGGGCGCGAAGACACCAGTGTGACCGGTCTCTGGGCGCTTCGCCGCCACGGCATGGAGCGAGTGCCACCACCTCAGGACGTACACATCCTGATTCCCCACGATCGTCGCGTCGCGTCGATGGGCTTCGTGCACGTCGAGAGGACGAGACGCCTGCCCCGCCCTCATTTCCGTGGAGATCTCCCGGTGGCGCCTGTCCCCCGCGCCGTCATCGACGCCGCCCGCAGGCTCACCGACGAAGACGAGATCCAGGCGATGATGGCCGAGTCCGTCCAGCGCCGCTTCTGCACCACCGAAATGCTCGCCCGCGAACTCGACGAAGCAGGCCGGACCGGAACAGCTTTACCCAGGAAAGCGCTGGTCCCACTTCTCGCCGGAGCGAGATCCGTCGCCGAGGCCGACGCCTGGCGTCTCTGGCGAAGATCCGGTCTCCCACCGGGCCACTGGAACGTCCCGATCTTCGACGCGAACGGGAACTACGTCGCCACCGCGGACTTCTGGTGCGACGAGATCGCCTTCGCCTGGGAGATCGACTCCTACCGCCACCACGCGAACCTCGAAGACCACCGCGTCACGGTCGCCCGGAACGCGAGGTACGTTGCCGCGGGGATCGTCGTGCTCCAGACGCTGCCGTCCCGCCTCCGGACCGAGCCGGACCAGGTACTCAGGGAGCTTCACGCCGCGTTCCGGACCGCCCAGGCCCGGCCTCGCCCGAACGTCGCGATCAGGCGAGCCGCGTAGCGTGAGGAGATGGCAGAGACGCCCGAACCACCGCCGGGGCTCACCGATACCCGTGCGCTGCTCGTCGGCTACCTCGACCACAACGCGGCGGCGATCCTCCGCAAGCTTGGCGGGCTCTCCGAGGCCGATCTCCGGCGGTCGACAGTGCCATCCGGCTGGACGCCGCTCGGCATGGTCAAACATCTCGCATGCACCCAACGGCTCTGGATCCGGTATCTGTTCGCCGGTGAGGACGTCGACTTCTCCTGGCCTGGGACCGCCGAACAAGAATGGCTCGTCACTCCGGATGAAACCATCGAGGAGATTCTCGAGTTCGTCGGATGGGAAAGGCAGAGCTTCGCCCGGCACGCCGGGCACGTCGATGTCAGCCGGGAACTGCTCGACGGTGTCACCGGGAAGTGAGGTGGTCCACCGCCCACCCCACCACCGGCACGACAGCGGCAGCGACCCCGAACCCCCCGAAGGTGTCCGTCGGGTAGTGCGCGCCCAGCGCCACCTCGGCCCACCCCATCGCCAGCCCCGCGAAAGCGACCAACCCCACCAGCACCCAAGCGCCGCCGACGGGCCCGAGCCCTCGCACGTCGATCACCAGCAGCGCGACGACGGTCGCGACGGTCACCGCGAAGGCCGTGTGCCCGCTGGGATAAGACAAGAACTCCCCGTGGATCAGCCTGCCGACCAAGGGTTTCAGGCCGGTGGTCAGCGCCACCGTCACCCCGCTGGCGGCCACCATCAGGATCGCGATCCGCGGCCGCCGGTGCTGCAGGCACAGCCAGCCGAACAGCGCGATGACGACGACCGCGCCGATCGGTTCGCCCGCGAAGTCGATGGCGGTCGCCAGGTACCAGAGCGGTCCCTCGACCCGGTCGACGACGGGGAGCACGAGGGCGTCGAGTCCGGCGAGGTGGGAGGTGCCGGCGTAGCGCACGCCGAGGACGAGCGCGACGACGAAGCCGAAAGCGCCCAGCGTCCAGAGCGGGACCCGCGCCCGCGGCGGTAGTGCGGGCGGACCGTCGATCACGCGAAGGACACCGCGTCGATCGCGGCCTGGTAGCCGCCGACGAGGCGTTCCAGGCCGACCTTCGGCGTGAACTCCTGTTCGTAGACCAGCCGCGCCGCCCAGCCCATCTCCTGGTTCCGTTCGGCGTCGCCGACGACCTCCCGCAGGCAGGCCGCGAGAGCCTCGGGGTTCCCGGGTTCGTGCAGCAGGCCGGTGACACCGTCTTCGACGAGTTCGCGGAAGGCTCCGTGGGCGGCGGCGACCGTCGGGACGCCGGCGGCCATCGCCTCGACCACGACCAGTCCGAAGGTCTCCAGCCACTCCGAAGGCGCGAGGACGGCGTTCGAGCGGGCGATCAGGTCGCGACACTCCTCTTTGGACTGAAGACCGACGTAGCGGACGTCGTCGCGGCCGTCCGCCCAGCGCGCGACCTCGTCCTGCATCGGGCCGGTGCCCGCGATGACCAGCGGCGGCAGCGGGCCGCCCGCCGCGGCCAGCAGGTCCCACGCCTTCATCAGCAGGCCGACACCCTTTTCCGCGGTGATCCGGCCCAGGAACAGCAGATGCTCCCCCGCGCCCTGACGCGTCTTGCCGGGATCGGTGACGTAGTTGTACTTCACCCCGAGCTTCTCGGCGGGCATCCCGGCGGCGATCAGCACCTCGCGTTGCGCCTTGGAGATGCAGAAGAACCGCGAAACGCCGGACCACCAGCGGTTCCGGTTCAGCATCAGGCTCGCCGCCATCGGCACGGTCGCGAGGCCCGAGCCGCGATAACACCCGTGCCGCACCGCCGGGACCGGCGACCGGCCCACGCAGTCGGTGCACACCTGCCCGTCGCGGTACAGCGTGCCGGGTGGGCAGATCAGGGTGTAGTTGTGCACGGTCGCGACCGTCGGGACCCCGGCGTCGGCGCAGGCGGCCAGCACCGACGGCGAAAGCAGCGGGAACGTGTTGTGGATGTGCACGACGTCCGGCCGGTCGTCGGCGAGCCGCCGGGCCAGGTCCGCGCGCGCGGACCGGTTCCACGGCACCTGGAGCGGGACGACGGCCTTGCGCGGCAAGGACATCTCCGCGATGTCGTCGCTGCGCCGCTCGAACAGGCCGACTTCGTGCCCGGCCTCGGCCAGCAGCGCGGTCTCCTGGTCGACGACGTTGTTCTCACCGCTGGGCTGCTCGGATCTGTACCGGTTGTGGATCACGAGAACCTTCACGCGGGCTCCTCCAGAAACTCAGGTTCGTCGGTGGGCACCCGCACCAGCAACGACGCGGCCAGGGCCAGATGCAACAGGTAAGGCGACGCGTCGCCGAGGCCGGCCTCGGTATAAGACGCGGAAAGACAGTAGGTGATCAGGAAGATCGCGCACGCCCTGGCGGGCGACGGCGGCCGCAGCACCGCGACCACGACCAGCACGAGCAGGTACGCCGCCACGATCACGATCCCGACGTAACCCTGCTCGTGATAGACCGCGAGCCAGCTGCTGTCGATCGGCAGCCCGTCGTAGGACTTGTCGGTGAGGCCGACGCCGAACAGGTACTCCAGCGTCGTCCGCGGCCCGTCGAGCAGCGCGTCCCACACCTTCGCGCGGCCGGTGAGGCTGGAGAAGTTCTCCTCGGACTGCCCCCGCAGGAACCACGTCTGCACCAGGCCGCCCAGCGCGACCACGACGAACAGGCCGCCGAAGATCAGGCCGGTGAACACCTTGCGGGCGCGGGCGCTGGACATCCATTGTGAAATCAGCGCCACGATGGTCCCGACGACCAGGCCGAGCATCGCGGTGCGGGTGTGGGTCAGCAGCAGCACCGCGAACGCCGGGACGATGACGACCAGCGCGTGCTTCCGTTCCAGTTTCCCGCTGAGCCACAACAGGATCGTGAGACCGATGACGACGGCCGCGTATTGGCCGACCTGCGGCGGGGTCAACGGCCAGACCGTGCCGGTGAGCCGTCCGCCGTACTCGAACGGCAGCGCGTTGCCGGGGCTCAGCACGAGCCCGATCACCACCGTCACCAGCACCGCGCCGTAAGTGCGGATGTGCTGGCGGACGAGATCGAGGCCGCCGTCCCACCAGCGGGTCAGCAACCACAACGTGCTGAGGAAGAGGGCGAACCGGAAGCACCGGAACAGCGCGCCGAAGCCGCCTTCCAGGTTCAGGCTCGCGACCACGCTCAGCACCGCCAGCAGCGTGAGCAGGAAGAGATAGGCGTTCGGCCGGAACTTCAGCCGGGGGTTCAGGGCGAGCGCGATGATGAATGCGGTGCCCAGCGCGCCCATGGTGATCAGCTGGCTGACCGACCTCGGCAACGGGATGACCGTCTTCGCCCCTGTCGACCCGAGGGTGTTGATGATCAGCAGCGTCCAGGCGATGGCCGCCGCCTTGGGAAAGCTCCGGATCGCGGGGGCGGGCCGGACGGCGGGATCGAGCATGTCAGCCTCCTCCCGCGCGGGTCAGTTTGCTGCCCTGGTCCTGACGATAAGGCGCGCCCTGCCATTCGCCGAAGCCCAGCACCCGGCTCGGTTCGAACGCCACGAAGTTCCACGGCCCGGAGTAGGTGTTGTCGTGGAGCCGGTTGCCCTGGTCGAAGGTGATCGCCTGCTGCACGACCTCACCCTTGTACGGCGACCACTCCGGGAACGTGCCGAAGTTCGCGAGCATCGCCATCCGCGCGCAGCTCTCCTCGCAGTTGGTGACGGCCGGGTCGAGCGTGAACCGGTTGTGGTGGATCTCGACGCGCTGGGTCTTCCACCGGCAGTCCTCGTTCAGCGCGCCCGTCGCGATCGCGGGCTGCGCGCATTTCGCCTGTTCGGGCACCAGTCGCGTACAAGAACCGGACGAGGTGTTGGCGGGGCTGTTGCAGAACCGGTCGGAGTTCTCCCACAGGGTGACGCCGTTCCAGTTGTTCTCGAACGAGTTGCCCGAGATCTCCAGTTTGTCCGTGCGCGCCTTCACCCTCGGCTCGCCCCCGGACTCGGAGATGTAGATCGACGCCACCGGGAAGCTGTCGCCGCGGTCGATGTAGCCCTTGCCGTCCACCCAGTTGTTCCGGCGGATGGTGTTGCCGCGGATGACGGCGTTGTAGCTGGTCTCGTACATCAGGGCGGAGCCGTCGTTGTTCTCGATGACGTTGCCCTCGACGAGGAAGTCGTTGTTGTTCGTGTCGGCCCACAGCCCGACGCCGCGGTTGTCGTGCACCCAGTTGCCACGGATGTCGGCGCCGTCGACCGACCAGAACTTGATCCCGCCGGAGCAGCCGCAGCCGTCGATCTTGCGTTCCCAGTCGCCGGTGTTGTTGCCGGAGATCTCGTTGCCCTCGACGACGAGCCCCTTGATCGCGTTGCCCTGCGCGTAGGCGTTCATGCCGTACTGCCCGTTGCGCCGCAGGCAGTTCGCGCGCACCTGCTGCCGCGCGCCCGCCATCAGCGCCGCGCCGTCGTTGTCCTGGACCGTGTTGTGCTCGATGACCCAGCCGTCGGCCGAATCGTGGTTGACCACGCCTTCGTCGTGCGGCGCGGCGAAGCCCCGCACGGTCAGGTACTGGATCTTGACGTCGGACTCGTGGCCGGAGAAGGCGTACTGGTTGATCTTCCGGCCGTCGAGGATCGCGTCCGGGCCGCCGAGATAGACGTTGCCCGCCTTCGGGTTGACCTGGTCGTAGCGGTCGTCGCCGAGTTTGTGCGTACCCGGCGCGAGCCAGAACGTCGTCCCGGCCGGGCTCGACCGCGTCTTCGCGGCGAGGTCGCCGGGCACCGCCGGGTCGATCTTCACCGCTCCCGCCGGCGCTTCGGCAGGCCCCGCCTTCGCCTTGTCGCACACCTGCGCGATCGAACCGGACGGCGCCTGGGCCGGATCCGGCCCCTTCGCGGCTTCGTCCGGCTCAGAGGTACAGGCGGTGAGCGTCAGCGAGCCGAGCAGCACCACGAGTGCTGCCCGGCGAAGACGGTGCGGTCGTGCTGTCACAACGGTGGGTCCTCGTTACTGGTGTCGAAGGTGAGCTCGGTGGTGAAGGTGGCGCCGTCGGAGGCGATGCCGCCGCCGTACAGGGTCCACGCGGGCTCGCGCCTGCCGAATCCGGCCGAGTACCAGCCCATCGGCAGGCCGGTCTCACCGCGATGCGCCGACCAGTCCAGCTCCGGCGGCAAGGCGAGCGAGGCCGTCCGGACCCGGCCGTCGACCGTCCAGGACAACGTCGCCGCCGCACCGGAGAGCGAGACCTCGACGGCCGGGCCGAAGTGGAACGCGAGACGGCAGTGCTGGGCTTCCCCGCCGCGGACCTCGTCGAGGATCCGGAGCTCCGAGTCCGCCAGTTCCACCGACCGCCGGTGGGTCGCCGGGGCGTAGCCGTCGTGTTCCGCGCTCCAGCGCGACGGCGTCCCGGCCGCGATCACCGTGGTGGTGGCGTGTTTCGTCCACAGGAACGGGCCACCGGAGACGGACTGGTCGGCGCGGCCGAGTTCGAGCGTGTTGTGCGCGGCCGTGGACCGGAAGTACGACCGCCACTTCGGCTCGCCGTGGTAGCAGTACGTGCCGGGGTCGGCGAGGATGTCGACGCCGTCGTGCCGGACCTCCACCGAAAGCGCGTCCGCGTGCGCGTGGGCGGCGATCGAGAGGAAGCCGTGCGGACCGCCGTCGCAGCGAGCCCAGATCAGGCCGTCGCGCAGGATGGTCATCCCGGCGTCGGCGAAGTCGTCACGGCGCCGGGCCGGACGCTGAACGCCGACCTGGATGTCCTTGGCCAGCGCGGAGAAGAGCGTGGTGCGGACGTCACCGTCCCGCGTCTCCGGCCACCAGTCCAACCGTCCGAAAAGGACGGCTCCGGTGTTGAGCAGCGACGCCCAGCGGCTGGTCTCGTCGCCATCGACGATAAGCCCGAAGCCATCGTCGGCGTCGCCCTGCCGTGGCGGACGCAACCGGTTGTCCACAATGGACGCCAGTGCGTCGGTCATCCGCAGCAGCACGAGCCAGGTCGATTCGGGCACCGCGACCCCGGCGGCCTTCGCCTCCAGCGCCGCGGCGAGACCCAGTTCCAGGACGAGCCCGTGGTACTCGGTGGCGAGCTCGCGGTTGATGCCGGAATCAAAGGTGTTGTGACACAACATCTTGTCCAGCGACGTCAGCGCCGCGTCCCGCCACCGGTCCGATTCGGGGAACCAGGCGAACGCGCAGGCGGCGGCGAGCTGCCCGGCGTCCTCGGCGATCACGTGGTTGTTCGCCGACGAACCCCGGCTCGGGAACGCGGCCAGCCAGCGCTGGTGGTGCCAGATCTGGGTGAGCGCCTCCGGGTTGTCCTCGAACAGCGCCGGGGCCTGCGCCCAGCCGTCGAGCAGCCGCCGGACCCACACCCACGACAGCAGCCGGATGCCGAGTTCGATCCCGCTGACCCAGTGCACCCCGCGCATCGGCGGGTTGGCCGCCCACCACGACTTCAGCTGCGCGGCGACGCGCTCGGCGTAGCGGTCATCGCCGGTCAGGGCGTACGCGGCGGCCAGCACGGTGAGGTGCTGGTGCCGCGACGGCTCCCAGATCTGCTTGATGTCGCCGACGGTGTCCTCGCTGCGGTACGGCACGTCGAAGGAGTACACATCGGACGGCGCGCGGCGGCCGGTCTTCGGGTCGTACGACCAGTCCGGATCGACGAGGTCGTCCCGTTCGACGCCGAAGTACTCGGCGTGCCCGTCCATCAGGCGGTCCGCGGTGACGAGCAGATCCTTCACCGCCTCACCCGAGACGGCGGCGAGGACGTCTTCGCCGGGCGCCGACGCGAACCGGCGATCCGCCAGCCAGACCGGTTTGTCCCCCGCGACCCCGCGCCACTGGCGTTTGCGCACGACGTCGGTGACCCGGCCCGCGACCTCGGCGGGCCCCATCCGCGACAGTCTTCGCAGGTACCAGGACGGATCCATCAGCTCAGCCCCTCCGTACCGATCCGGACCGCCGCGCCGGTCTCCAGGCTGCGGTTGACCGCGAGCGTCGCCAGCGTCGTCGCGACGAGCGACTCGACGGACACCGGCATCCCGACGCCGGTCTTCAGCGCGTTGACGAACGCCTCCAGCTCGGCGGCCTGCCCCTTGTCCCGGCCCTTGGGGATGCGGGAGCTGGCCCACTTCTTGCGGCCGAACACCGACGCGCGCGCGAAGTCGTCGAACTTCAGCACCTTGCCGTCGGCGGTGACGTCGATCGTCTCCTTGGGGAACGCCGACGAACCGCTGGTGGTGTAGGCGATCGACGCGGTCGAGCCGTCCGGGTAGCGCAGCAGGATCTGCAGGTCCTGGTGCCCGGGCGTCGCGGTGGCGTACACCGAGACCGGGTCGGAGCCCAGCAGCCAGCTGACCGTGTCGATGAAGTGCCCGCCCTCGCCCGCGAACCGCGAACCCTCGCTGTCGGCCTGGTTGTACCAGCTGCCGGCGTCGAGCTGACCGGCGTTGACCAGGTACCGCACGGAAGCCGGGCCGATCCGCGGCCCGAAGTGGAGCACCGACTCGTTCAGCAGCGGCGCGAACCGGCGGTTGAACCCGACCTGCAGCCGGTCGTTGCCGGACTCCTCGATCGCGCCGAGCACGATCTCGAGTTCCTTCTCCGACAGCGCGAGCGGCTTCTCGACGAAGACGGCCTTCCCCGCGAGCAGCGCCCGCCGGGTCAGCTCGGCGTGCGAGCTGTGCCGGGTCACGATGAACACGGCGTCGATCGAGGAGTCGTCGAGCATCGTGTCGAGATCGGTGGTGGCGCGGCCGAAGCCGAACTTGCGCTTGGCGTTCGCGCCCGAAAGCGCGGAGGTGGTGACGACCTCGGTGAGGTCGACGCCCTCCATCTCCGTCAGATGCGGCAGGAGCATCGAGGACGCGTAGTTGCCGGCGCCGATGAAGCCGATCCGCACGCCGCCGGGCATCGGCACCGCGCGCGTGGTCACCTTCTTCGGGACGGCGACCGAGGTGACGTGCTCGGTGGTGGCGGCGGCGCGCTTCTCGTACTCGAACAGCACCGCGACGGCCTTGAGCTCGCCCTCGTTCAGCTTCCGGTACGTCTCGACGGCGTCGGAGAACTCCGAGACGTGCGAGATCAGCGGCTCGACGTCGAGACGGCCGCTGCCCATCAGGTCGACGACGCATTCGAGGTTGCGGCGCTCGGTCCAGCGGACCTGACCGATCGGGTAGTCACGGCCTTCGAGTTCGTACTCCGGGTCGTAGCGGCCGGGACCGTACGAGCGGGAGAACCGGACGTCGAGTTCCTTTTCGTAGTAGGCGTTCCACGGCAGGTTCAGCGAGCACTTGCCGATGTCGATCACCCGGCCGCGGTCGCGGGCCAGCTTCGCGGCGAGCTCCACCGGCTCGTTCGTGCTGCCGCCCGCGGCGAGGTACACCTGGTCGACGCCGTGCCCGGAGCTGATCTCCGCGACCGCGGTGTCGATGACCCCGGACGACGGGTCGCCGCACTTCAGCGCGCCGAGCTGTTCGGCGAGCGCGCACCGCGACGGGTCCGGGTCGACGCCGACCACGCGGACCCCGGAGGCGACCAGCAGCTGCACGACCAGCTGGCCGATCAGGCCGAGCCCGATGACCAGCGCGATGTCGCCGATCTGCGGTTCGCCCTGGCGGACACCCTGCATCGCGATCGAGCCGACCGTGCCGAACGCGGCGTGCCGCGGGTCGACGCCGTCGGGCACCTTGGAGTACAGGTTCTTGGGCACCCAGTTCAGTTCCGCGTGCAGCGCGTGCTCGTTCCCGGCGCACGCCACGTAATCCCCGACGGCGACGTCGTGGATGCCCGCGCCGACCTCCTCGACGACGCCGCACAGCGAGTACCCCAGCGGCGTGTACGAGTCGAGCTTGTTCATGGCCTTGCGGTAGGTGGCGCCGAGCCCGTTGGTCGCGACGCTCTGCATCACCTTCGCGACCTGGTCCGGCCGCGCCTTCGCCTTGCCCACCAGCGAAAGGCTCGCCTCGGACACCTTCATCATCTCGGTGCCGGTGGAGATCAGCGAATAGGCGGTGCGGACCAGCACACCGCCCGCCTTGCACGCGGGGACTTCGACGTCGAGGAGCGCCAGCTCCCCGCTCTTGTAGTTCTGCACTACCTGCTTCACGTCGCTCCTCAGCGATCAGGTGGTCCGGGCCGCGACGGCGCCGCGGTACCAGTACTCGAGGGTCAAGATGTGCCAGAGGTGCTTGGACCGGTCCTGCTGCCCGGACGCGTCTTCGTCGACGAGCTTCTGGAGGGCCTCCTTGCGGAGGAACCCGGCCTTCACCAATTCACCTTCGTTCGTCACCTCGCGCACCAGTGGCGCGAGGTCGCGGCTCATCCAGGCCCGCAGCGGCGCGCTGAACAGGCCCTTCGGCCGGTGCACGATCTCGGCGGGGAGGATCGACAGCGCCGCTTCCTTCAGCGCCATCTTCCCTTGGCGCTTCACGATCTTCTTGTCACCGGGGATCCGGAACGCGGCCTTCACGACCTCGATGTCGACGAACGGCGTCCGCACCTCGGTCGACGCCGCCATGCTGGACCGGTCGGTGTAGGCGAGGTTGAGCCCCGGCAGGAAGAGCCGGGAATCGGCGAGGCACATGCGGTTCACGAAGTCGGACAACGTGTTGTCGTGATAGGTGTCCGCGTGCTCGGTGATGACGTCGTCGACGGCGCCCGCGAGGTCCGGGTTCAGCAGCCCGGCGAGTTCGGCCTGGTCGTACATCGTGTAGCTGCGCCGGAACGCGGTCTCCTCCGGCAGTTCCGCGAACGAGAGGAACCGCTTGGCGAACCGGACCGACCGGAACCCGCGCTTCGACGTCGCCACCGGCAGTCTGTCCACAAGGGACTCCACCGGACGGCGGACGAGACCGGGCACCCGCTGGTACTGCACGGCGATCTTGTTCGCGAGGTGCTTGCGGTACCCGGCGAACAGCTCGTCCGCGCCCATCCCCGAAAGCATCACCTTGACGCCGGCCTCGCGCGCGGCGGTGCAGATCAGGTAGCTGTTGATCGCCGCCGGATCGCCGATCGGCTCGTCGAGGTGATACGTCATCCTCGGCAGCAGGTCGAGCACCTGCGGCGCGATCTCGATCTCGTGCAGGTCGACACCGAACTTCGCGGCGACCTTCTTCGCGTACATCAGGTCGTCCGGCATCGCCTCGAACTTCGCGTCCTCGGCCCGGAAACCGATGGTGTACGCGGAGATCCCCGGCTGCTCGCGCGCCGCGAGCGCGGTCAGGTAGCTGGAGTCGAGCCCGCCGGAGAGGAACGTCGCCACCGGCACGTCGGCCATCAAGTGCTTGCGCGTGGAGTCCTCGATGACGGCGTTGAGGTCGAACTCGCCCTCGGTGTTTTTCCCGCCCCCCTCTCCGAGGTACCCACCCCCCATGGCGGCGCCTTCCTCGGCGACCTGGCGCAGCGACCAGAAGGTGCCGCGCTCGACGTCACCGTTCGGGCGGAACCGCGCCCAGCTGCCCGGCGGCAGCTTCTCGGCCTCGGTGAACGCGCACCGGCCGTCCGGGACCCAGTAGTAGAGCAGGGACGCGACGAGCGCGGTGTCGTCGACGGTCAGCGAGCCGCCCAGTTCCGTGGCCAGCGCCTTCAGCTCGGACGCGAACGCGACGCCCTTGCCGCGGCGCACCAGGAAGAGCGGTTTGATGCCCAGCTGGTCGCGGACCAGCGTCAACGCTCCGCTGCGCTCGTCGAAGACGCCGAACGCGAACATGCCGCGCAGCCGGTGCAGGCCCTCGGTGCCCCACTTGCGCCAGGCCTCGAGGACCACCTCGGTGTCGGACGTCCCCCGGAACCGGACACCGCCGTCTTCGAGTTCCTTCCGCAGTTCCGGCGAGTTGTACAGCTCACCGTTGTAGGTCAGCGCGAGCCCGTCCTTGACCATCGGCTGCGCGCCGGTCTCGGTCAGGTCGACGATCGACAGCCGTCGGTGTCCTAAGTGGACTTCACCCTCACCGGCCCGGTGGTCGTACCGCCCCGAACCGTCGGGCCCGCGATGGGCGAGGATTTTCGTGAGCCGATCGGTGAGCGGTCCCCCGTCCGGCCAGAAGTAGGCCCCTGCGATGCCGCACATCTCTGTTCGCTCCCTGTCTTTAGAGGTGAACCCGCAACCGCGACCGACGTCGGCAGGGCGCTGGTCGGCGTTCGACGTCACGTTCAGCGAAGGGGGCGCCCTGCCACCGCGGTAGCGGGGCCTTCGGCCGTGGCGGGTTCACGCGCGTGGTCCCTTCGTCGATTTGCATCTGCTCCGCCTTCCACCCCTACAGCGCTTCGGCGTTATCCGGTGACACAGGCGAGAATCGTTTGGTCGGCTGGTCCGCGTTGTCGTGGTCCTCGGGCCGCTTGTACGGCGTCGGCGGACGGCGTCGCGGGGCCTTCTTCTCCCGCGGCGGCTCCAGGACCCGCTCGACGGTGCGCTCGGCGTCCGTCTCGACCGGCGCCACCGTCGAAAGCCGCCGCACCGGGGTGTCCTCGGGGAACATCTCGACGGGCTTCGGCGCGGGCCTCGGACGCCGCTCGGCGGCGACCTGGCGCTCGGGCAGGACCTTGCGCTCCGGCACCGCCACCCGGGCGGACGCCACCGGGCGGGCGGGCGCCACCGGCCGCGCGGGCACGGGCACCGGTTCCGCGACGGCACCGGCGCGTCCGCGCAACGCGGTGTGCAGTCCGTCCCACAGCGTCCCGTCGGTGTGGTCACGCGGATCCGGGTCCACCAGGACGACCCCGATGATCGGGATGCGCCGGTCCGCCAGCTGACGGGCGACGGTGTGCAGCCATTCGGTGTTCGCGTGCGCGGTGCGGACGACGAGGATCGTCTCCTCACCGAGGAATTCGAGGTCGGTCCACGCCGTGCCGGGTTCGATCGAGCCGACGCCGATACGGCGGTCCTTGCGCTCCACCGGCGCGTCCACGCGGTCCAGGACCTGGATCGGGGCGTCACCCGCCAGCTGGCGGAGGTTCGCCTTCGGCAGGTCGTCGACGAGCGAGACCGGCCCCTTCCCGGCCAGTTCGCGCGCCATGTCGACGGCGAGCTCGGCGGTGACCTGACGGGCGCCGAGGTCGAGCAGCGACACCGAACCGCCCTCCTGGGAGACGGCGCGGACCAGGGTCGCCGCGACCCGCTGCCGCCGGGTCGCCGCCCGCGAACGCCGCAGGAACCGCGGCGGTTTGGGCAGCTGCGCGATCACGGAGGCGCCGAGGTGCCGCGAGATCTCCCGGCGCAGCACCGGCCGGTCCTTCACCACGCTCGTGATGGCCGCGAGCCCGAGTCCGGCGAACAACCCCAGCGCGAGGCCGATCCCCATGTCGGTGCCGAGGGTCTTGAGCAGCGACCGCGGCAGGATCCGCGGCGCGTCCACGATCTGCGTCCCGGCGGCGACCTTCGGCGTGCCGATGCCCGCTTCCTGTGCGCGGCCGTCGTAGTCGGAGATCTTGGAGGTCAGCTCCGCCCGGCGCGAGTACAGCCGTTCCAGCTGGGCCGGGTTGGCGTTGCGGCCTTTGGCCTCTTCGGTGACGATCGACGCTTCGATCGGGGTGAGCTCGTTCTGGGCCTGGTTGCGCTGGTCGAGCAGGGCCTTCTGCTGCGCCGCCGCGGCCGCCTGGTTGCGGCCGATGTACTCGGCGATGAAAGCGTCGGAGATCGCCTGCGCGCGGGCCAGCGCCTCCTCCTTGGTCTTGCCCTTGACCGTCAGCTGGAGGACGTTGTTGGTCAGCCCGAGCCCGTCGTAGTCCTTGAGGAACTCCTCGGGCGGCTGGGTGCTGTTCAGTTTCTTGAGCGCCTCGCCGGCGGTCTTCGTGGTCTTGAGCACGGCGACGTCGGTCCGCATCAGCGTTCCGCTGTCGGTCGGCGAGTCGTCGGGGTGGATGACCAGGATCTGCGCCGCCGCGGTGGGCGGCGACGGCAGGAGCATCGCGACGAGCCCGCCGGCGATCAGCCCGAGCAGGGCGGTGGCCGTCCACAGGCGGCGGCGTCTCCGGATCGAGACGACCAGCCGCTGGAGGTCGATGAGCGGTTCGGACTTGGTCTTCTCTGCGCTGGTCACGCGGTACCTGCCAGTGCTTCGTGGTCGGTGGGGGTGGTGGCGCCGGAGCGGGTGCGGGTCGGCCGGACCGGGCGGATCAGCACGGTGCCCACCGCGGCGAGCCCGGCGTCGGCGATGGCTTCGGCGATCCCGACCAGCTCCCAGGCGGACCGGGAACCGAGGCCGGCCACGACGAGGATCCCTTCCGCGTCGCTTTCTTCGATGATCGGCCGCACCGGGGAAACCGTCGCCACGGTGAGCCACCGGTCGGCGAGAGCGGCGAGCCGCTCGGCGGCCACCCGCCCGGCGTGGTCGTCTTCGGCGGCCACGACGAGCAGCCGCCGGTTCGGCAGCCGGGAGACCAGCCGCCGGTAGTGGACGTCGACGTCGATCTCGTCGGCGAAGACGTCGACCCGCGGGGTGTTCCACGGCCTGTCGTCACGGAGGAGCTTGGCGCGCAAGGTCTTCGCGGCGGGGTGTTCTTCGACGGCGTCGAAGGTGGCCAGCACCGGACCGCCGACCGCCGCGGCGATCTCCTCCTCGTCCTTCAGCCGCCTGTCGGTGCGGGCGGTGAAGAGGTGCCCGAACAGGCCGACGATGAAGAACAGCAGCGCGCCGCCCAGCGCCAGCTGCGGCAGCGTGGGCGCCGCGGGCGAGGACGGCAGTTCGGCCGAGCCGAGCACGACCATGTTGCCGAGCCCGCTGGCGGTGTCGGCCGCGTTCAGGGTGGACATGGCCGACTCGATCGACGTGCGCAGGCCCTGTAGTTCGGTGCGGAGCTGGACGCTCTCCACGGTCGTCTTGCCTTCGTTGACCTTCGTGGAGAGTTCGCTGATCCGCTGGTTCGTCTGCGCGACCTGCTGCCGCAGCGTCTCGCGGCGCTCCTGCGCCAGCTGCACCGCGGCGTCGCCGGAGCCGGCGATGATCTGCGTCGAGTACTTCACGAACTCGCTCGCGACCTGGTCGGCCAGCCGCTGCGTCTGTTCGGCGGTGTCGCCGGTGACACCGATGGTGATGACATTGCCCTGTGCGACCGTCGTGGACACCCTGTCCCGCAGGTCGGCGCCGGTCTCTCCCTCACCGAGCCCGGCGGCGGCCCGGTCGAGCACGACCGAACTGGTCGCCACCGCGGCCTGGGTGAGCAGTTCGTCCGCCTCGCGCGGGCCTTGCAGCAGCACGCTGGACGACGTCCGGTAGCCGGGAGAAAGGATCACCGACGATCCCGCGCCGATCAAGGCGCCGAGGAGGGCGAGGGCCACCAGGGTCCGCCATCGCCCGCGCAGAACCTGTCCGATCATGGACAGGCGCACCGTGTCGTCAGTCAAAGCCGGGATCTCCCATCGGTGCGTGCGGGTGCAGCATCAATCCCGTCGGAGCGACCGCGATGTTGGTTACAGGTTTGCGCGAGTCTTGTTCAAAACGCGATCGGGAAGTCGATCAACGGACGGCGGCCGCGTAGGCCGCGAGCAGGGCTTTCTGGGAGTTCTCCCAGGAGAGCGGACCGGCGACGCGCTCCCGGCCCAGCTCACCCATCTTCGCCCGGTCCTCCGGCGAGTCGAGCAGATGCGCGATCAGCTTCGCGAACTCCGGCTCGTCGTTCGCCGGCGCGTACAGCGCGGCCTCCCCGGCCGAGACCCGGGCCTCCCGCAGCTCGAAGGAGACGATCGGGCGGCCCATCGCCATGTACTCCATGACCTTGTTCATGGTCGACACGTTGTTGAGCGGGTTCAGGGGGTCCGGCGAAAGGCACACGTCGGCCGAGGACAGGTAGCGCAGCAGGTCGGCGTCGGAGACTCGGCCGGTGAACTCGACCTGGTCGTCGAGTTTCAGTTCCTTGGTCAACGCGACCATGGCGTCGAAGGCGTCACCCGAGCCGATGAACACCGCGTGCCAGTCGGTGCGGCCGACCTCGTCACGCAGCGAAGCGAGCGCGCGCAAGGCGTAGTCGACGCCGTCCTGCGGTCCCATCACACCGAGGTACGCCAGCAGGTGCGGCTTGCCCTTCTTCAGCTCGGGCTCGGCCTCGACCTGGTGGAACCGCTCGACCACAGGCGCGCTGCGCACGACGAAGACGTCGTCCGGCGATTTGCCGCCGCGCTTCACGGCGACGTCCTTGTAGCTCTCGTTGGTCGCGATGACGACGTCGGCCGTCTTGTAGGTGCGGCGCTCCAGCGCGCAGACCGCGCGGTAGAGGAAGTCCTCGCCGCGGTCGAAGCGCGAGAGGTACAGCTCGGGGCAGAGGTCGTGCTGGTCGAAGATGAACTTCGCGCCCTGGCGCTTGAGGTACAGCGCGACGAGGAACAGCATGTCCGGCGGGTTGCAGGCGTGCACGACGTCGACTTTTCCGCCCTTGCCGACCTTGCGGGCCAGCCGGAGCGTGTGCCAGAGCGCCGAGCCGTACTCCTGGACGTACCCGGCCGGACCGCCGGTGGCGGCCTTCAGCGGGTAGCGCAGGATGTGGACGCCGTCGATGGTGACTTCGGCTTCGGTGTCCCGTTTCGTCCCTTGTGGACAGATGACGTGGACTTCCCAGCCGGCGTCGCGGAGCGTCTGACACTCCTGCCAGACGCGGCGATCGAAGGGGACGGAAAGGTTCTCGACGAGGATGAGAGCTTTACCAGGCAAGACCGACATATCCCTCTTCAGTCCGGCGCCGGTCGGCGTCCGGTACGCGGACGAGATCGATGATGGTGCGGCCGCCGCCCGCCGGGAGCGCCGCGAGGACGTCCGGGTCGGCGCTGCCGATGAGGCAGACCTCGGCGTGGTCGACGACTTCTTCGATGGAACCGGCCAGCAGCTGGCCGAGATGCGGGAGCCTGCCCTCGATGTACTCGCGGTTCGCGCCCATCAGCCGGGAGAGGCTGACGTTGGCGTCGTAGATGCGGAGGTCGTAACCCTTGCCGAGCAGCCGCTCCGCGAGCTCGACGAGCGGGCTCTCACGGAGGTCGTCGGTGCCGGGTTTGAAGGACAGGCCGAACAGCCCGATCTTGCGTTTTCCGGTGTGCGCGACCAGATCGAAGGCACGCTGGAGGTGTTCGTCGTTGGAGGGCAGCACGTGCGAAAGGATCGGGACGGCGACGTCCGCGCGATGCGCGGCGTAGACCAGGCCACGCAGATCCTTGGGGAGGCACGAGCCGCCGAAAGCGAACCCGGGGCGAAGGTAGGCGGGGCTGATGTTGAGCTTGCGATCGGCGAGGAAGACGTCGATCACCTGGTGCGAGTCGAGCCCCAGGGCGCGGCAGATGGCGCCGAGCTCGTTCGCGAAGCCGATCTTGAGACCGTGGAAGGAGTTGTCGGCGTACTTCGTCATCTCGGCGACCGGGATCGCGACCCGGAAGACCTCGCCGGGAAGCCCTTCGTAGAGCGCCGCCACGACGTCACCGCTGGCCGCGTCGAGCTGGCCGATGACGGTCTTGGGCGGGTCGAAGAAGTCCTTGACGCTGCTCCCCTCGCGCAGGAACTCGGGGTTCACCGCGACCCCGAAGTCGACGCCGGCGGTGAGGCCGGACGACTTCTCGAGGATGGGGACGAGCAGGTCCAGGCAGGTGCCCGGGAGCATCGTGCTGCGGAAGACGACGGTGTGCCGCTCGGCCTTGTCCCTGAGCGCCTCGCCGATCTCCTCGGCAACACGTTCCAGGTACGCCGTCGACAGGCTGCCGTTCGGCGCCGACGGGGTACCGACGCAGATCAGGGAGACTTCGCTGTCCGCGATCGCCTGTCTGACGTCGGTGGTGGCTCTCAGCTTGCCCTGCGCGACCACCTCCGCGGTCAATTCCCCGATGCGCTCCTCGACCACCGGCGCCTTGCCGCCGGAAATGAGGTCGATCTTCACCGGGTTCACGTCCACCCCGACGACCTCGTGCCCGCGCCCGGCAAGGCACGCAGCCGACACGCAACCGACGTAACCGAGCCCGAAGACACTGATCTTCATGACGAATTCCTCCAGCCGCATTCCGCTGCCCGTTGGTCGGCGGACGGACCGGGTTCGTTACCGCCGTCCGCAACTCGCCTGCTTTTGGCGGAATGCCTGTGCGGCAAGGGAATTACTCATCGCTCGACGGGGCCGAAACGCTACAGGGAGCGCGTAACGATCTCGTGAGTGATTTGGGTGCGGCTGCGAGGGGCGAGCAGGCGGGAGCGGGCGCGGGAGGGCTGCGGTGAGCGGTGGGTCGGGGTGGTCGTGAGTGGTAAGTGACGTTAGAACGTCAC